>NZ_JBEYLC010000033.1:0-70491 GCF_040635885.1 Nocardiopsis sp. NPDC006832
GGTTTCCCCCGACTGGTCGGTAACTACACCGCGGTGTCCTGAATCAGACATATTTTCTCGCCGAATCGGCCATTTCGGTGCTATTTGTCGTAACTGTGTGGACATGCAACGACTCCAGTGGGCGGGGTTCCGAAGGTACGGGGCCCGGTGCCGCTCAGGCACCCCTCGTGTTCGGATCGCAACGCGTCGGTGTCCGTTCCGGGGCGAACGGGGTGCCGGCGAGCGATCGTCGGCCGCCGTGTCGGACGGCCCGCGTCACGGGCGGTTGATCATGATTCGTGATGTTTGGCGTAGCGTGTCGTTTTCCGCTTCTCTGGACCTCAAATCTTGGACATCAGCGAACGATTCTGCTTTCAATGTGCTTGAACGTCTCGACTGTTCGGCTGTATCTAGCGGAACCGTCCAGTCGTGCGGAGAATCGAGGGCAGGAACGTGACCACCCCGAGCCCGGTGGCGTGCCACCGCGCGCCCAAAGGCCATGTTGGGAGCCGCTCGCCATGCCACCCCGAGAGTCGACGGGCCAGGACTCCATCACAGTGGAACACCTGTCACCCGAACTCACCCGCGGTCTCTATCGCGACATGCGCACCGCGAGAGACCTGGACACCGAGGCCATCGCCCTGCAACGCCAGGGCGTCTTCCCCGCCTATGTCTCCGTCCGAGGACAGGAGGCCGCACAGGTCGGCGGGGCCACCGCGCTCGATCCCACCCGCGACTTCGTCTTCCCCACCTACCGAGAGATGGCCGCCGCCCTCGCCTACGGAGTCGAGATGGTCGGCTACATGGCCACCCACCGAGCCCTGTGGCACGGCGGCCTATACGACGTCATGGACTCCCGATTCGGCGCCGTCAACGCGGTCGTGGGCGGACCGGTGCCGCACGCCGTCGGCTGGGCGGTCGGCGAAAGACTCCGAGGTGGCGAGGGCGTTGCCATGGCTTACTTCGGCGACGGCGCCAGCTCCGAAGGCGACGTCCACGAGGCCATGAACTTCGCGGGGGTCTTCACGGCGCCCGTCATCTTCTTCTGCCAGAACAACCAGTGGGCGCTGTCGGTGCCCAACCACCGCCAGGTCGCCGGTGGTTCCATCGCGGCGCGCGCCCAGGGCTACGGCATCGAGGGCGTCCTGGTGGACGGCAACGACGTCGGCGCGGTCTACACCGCGACCGCCAAGGCCGTCCAGCGGGCCAGGGAGGGCGGCGGCCCCACCGTCATCGAGGCCCTCACCTACCGGGTCGAACCGCACTCCACCTCCGACGACCCCGGCCGCTACCGGGACGAGGGGGAGGCCGCCCGCTGGCGCGAACGCGATCCCCTCACACTGCTGCGCGCCGCGTTGGTCGAGGCCGGTCACGCCGACGAGGCCGACCTGGACCGGATCGACGCCGAGTCCGCCGAACGGGCCGAGGAGATCCGCGACGGTGTCGCCGAGGCCCCCGAGCCCCACGGCTCCGAACTGTTCACCCACGTGTTCCGGGAGACCACGGAGGAACTCACCCGGCAGCACCGAACCTGGCAGGAAGAGGTCGAGCTGTGACCGAGCTGATCGAGCGCGCCGCCGCCCCGGATCCGCGGGGCGAGGCGGTCGAACTGTCCATGCAGCAGGCCATCAACCGGGCCCTGCGCGTCCTGCTCGCCGAGGACCCGAAGGTGCTCGTCTTCGGTGAGGACGTCGGCGCCCTGGGCGGTGTCTTCCGCGTCACCGACGGGCTTCAGAAGGAGTTCGGGGAGCAGCGTGTCTTCGACACCCCCTTGGCCGAGTCCGCCATCATGGGCATGGCGGTCGGCCTGGCCATGAACGGACTGCGGCCCGTCCCCGAGCTCCAGTTCGACGGTTTCGCCTACCCCGCCATCGACCAGATCGTGAACCAGGTGGCGCGCATGAACTACCGCACCCGCGGCGCCACGCCCATGCCGATCACCCTGCGGCTGCCCTCCTTCGGTGGCATCCAGGCCCCCGAACACCACGGGGAGAGCCTGGAGGCGCTCTTCGCGCACACCCCCGGCCTGAAGGTCGTGGCCCCCTCCGACCCGGGCGAGGCCTACAGCCTGCTGTTGCAGTCGGTGCGCTCCGACGACCCGGTCGTGTACATGGAACCCAAGGCCCGCTACTGGGACCGCCGACCGGTCCGGCTCAGCGAGCCCACCGACCCCATCGGAACCAGTCGGATCGTCCGCCCGGGCCGACACGCCACCCTCGTCGCCTGGGGCGCCATGGTGCACAAGTGCGTGCGGGTGGCCGAACTGGCGGCCGAGGACGGTGTGGAGTTGGAGGTCCTGGACCTTCGCTGGCTCAAGCCCATCGACGCCGCCGGGCTCGTGGCCTCGGTCTCGCGCACCAAGCGCGCCGTGGTCGTCCACGAGGCACCGCTCACCGCGGGGCTCGGAGCGGAGGTCGCCACCCTGATCACCGACGGCTGCTTCCGCGAACTGGCCGCCCCGGTCCAGCGGGTCACCGGCTTCGACGTCCCCTACCCGGCCGGCCCCCTGGAGTCCCAGTACCTGCCGACGATCGACCGCGTCCTGCTCGCGGTCCAGCGAACCCTGGAGTACTAGCCCACATGGCACAAGAGAACATCACCTTCACCCTTCCCGACCTCGGGGAGGGACTGGTCGAGGCGACCGTACTGGAGTGGCAGGTGGCGGTCGGCGACGTGATCGGCCGCAACGACCCGCTGGTCGAGGTGGAGACCACCAAGTCCGCCGTGGTGATCCCCTCGCCCAAGGCCGGACGCGTGGTGGAGCTGCACGCGGAGGAGGAAGGGATCGTTCCCGTCGGCGACCCACTGGTGACCTTCGCGGTGGAGGTGGAGGAGGCACCGCGGGCCGGCATCGTCGGCAAGGTGCCCACCGAGGAGGCGGCACCGCGACGAAGGGTCCGCCTCAAGCCCCCGACGGACTGACCGACCCATCGGTCCCAAGCCCCATCCTCATCGGAGACCCGTTCGGATGTCGACACGAGTGAGAGCCCTTGTCTCGACCATTCACTCAGAGGAACATCTGAATGGGTCTCCGTTCTCTTTGGTGAAATACCCGAACCGGGAAAGGTGCGGAACGATTCATGACAGCGAATCTCGTCGGAGACGTGACAATAAGCTATGCGGATTTGTCGCCGCAGGCACCGAGTGACTCCGTTCCGGTGCTTCTGTTGCACGGTTTCGGAAGCTCCTTCGACATGAATTGGCGGGCCACCGGTTGGCTCCGAACACTGGAGACCGAGGGGCGCCGGGTGATCGGCCCGGACCTGCGCGGCCACGGGGGCAGTGACAAACCCACCGAAAGCGGGCTTTATCTGCCCGAACACTTCGTCGCCGACCTTCTGCGGCTCCTCGACGAGCTCGGCCTGCCGAGCGTCGACGTGGTCGGCTACTCCATGGGGTCCAGGCTTGCCTGGGCGCTCGCGCTCACCGCCCCCGAGCGCGTACGCCGCCTGGTGTTGGGCGGGTTCGGCCCGGTCGACGCGCTGGCCGGCCTGGGCGAGGGCGAACCCGGAACGGGGGACGCCCCCTTCGATCACGTCTTCCGCGCGGTCGGCGGGCTACCCGGCAACGACCCCGAAGCGCTCGCCGCCTGTGCGCGGGGTCAGGCCGCCGATCCCTTCACCGTCGAACCCCGCCCCGAGGGCGTGCCGATCCTGCTGGTGGCCGGGGTCAAGGACACGGTGGCCGAGGGTGTCACCGACCTGGCCGCCTCCTGCGAGGGCGTCTTCGTGGAGATCCCCGGGCGCGACCACGCCAACGCGGTCTCCTCCCGGGTGTTCAAGCAGGCCGCGGTGGACTTCCTCGCCGGCTGAGCGGTCGGGCCCGATATATTGGGTCAGGCCGGTCTAGACCGGCCGGCTTCCACGTGGGTGTGTGACCAAAGGTGAGGGGTGCGGTACAACCGGTCGTAATCTCGTGTTCTGCCAGGGAAGAGGGGGGTCGAAAACCGAGAAAGGCCGAACGGGCGGCCCCTCCCGGAGCGCCCTCGGCAACTTTCGAGTAAGGCCCCGTGTCACTTGGCTCTCGCCTTCATAACAACTCCGACCCTGGGTTAGGTGTACTTTCCGCAACGGGATATCGTCCGGCTGCAGAACTCAGGCCGGTCCCGCGCGGAATGCGGCACCGCTGAGAGGGCGAAGGGGAGAGTTACCCAAGTGAAGCGTAGTAACGCAGCCAAGTTCGCCGCGGTCGCCGCGGCGGGCATGCTGGCACTCACCGCGTGCGACAGCGCGGTCGAAGACGGCGACAACGGCGGTGCCGAAGGCGGAGACGAGACCTCCGAAGTACGCGTGGGCCTGGCCTACGACGTCGGTGGTCGCGGCGACCGTTCCTTCAATGACTCCGCGTTCCGAGGCCTGGAGCAGGCGGCCGAGGAGCTGGGTGTGGAGACCCAGGACTTCGAGCCGTCCGACGGCGAGCCGGACTCCGCCAAGGAGGAGCGTCTGGCCACCATGGCCGATGAGGGCTATGACGTCGTCATCGCGGTCGGGTTCGCCTATGACGCCGCCATCCAGGCGGTCGCGCCCGAGTACCCGGAGGTCCACTTCGCGATCGTGGACTCCGAGATCGATGGGATCGACAACGTCACCAGCCTGGTCTTCGCCGAGGAGCAGGCCTCCTTCCTGGCCGGCGCCGCCGCGGCGTTGACCACCGAGGAGGACCACGTCGGTTTCGTCGGCGGTGTCGAGACCCCGCTGATCCACAAGTTCGAGGCGGGCTTCAGCGCGGGCGTCGAGCACGTGAACGAGGACGTCAACGTCGAGATCGACTACCTGAGCCAGCCGCCGGACATGAGCGGCTTCAGCGACCCGGCCCGTGGCCGTGAGGTCGCCCAGGCCCAGTACGACCGTGGCGCGGACGTCATCTACCACGCCGCCGGCGCCTCCGGCAACGGTGTCCTGGAGTCGGCCGTGGACAACGACTTCACCTTCATCGGTGTCGACAGCGACCAGTACGAGAACGCCGACGACGAGCAGAAGCCGCACGTGCTGACCTCCGCCATCAAGCAGGTCGACCTCTCGGTGTTCGAGCTCATCAAGGCCGCCACCGAGGACAGCGTCGAGGGCGGTATCCAGCGCTTCGACCTCAGTGAGGGCGGTGTGGACTACACCACCACCAACGAAGAGGCGATCGCTCCGCTGCAGGAGGAGCTCGACGAGCTCAAGGAGCAGATCATCGCCGGTGACATCGAGGTTCCCACCGAGCCCTGATGGGCACGGAACCCACCACTGAGCGGGCACCGGGCCCGCGCCGTGATCCACACCGGTCACGAGGAACGGAGCCGGAGGGGGCGCAGACCCCCTTCGGCTCCGCCCGGTAGCCGCACCGCGACGAAGGTGTCCGGACGTGGCCGTACCCCGGCCCGCCCGCGCCCCGCCGCAAGTTCCCCAAGAGGAGTCTGATGAGCAGCACGCCATCGGGCGGCGGGTCGAATGGACCCGCCGCCGTTGAGCTGCGCGGGATCACCAAGCGTTTTCCCGGCGTCGTGGCCAACCACGACATCGACATCACCGTGGCTCCCGGTACCGTGCACGCCATCGTCGGCGAGAACGGGGCGGGTAAGTCCACGTTGATGAAGACCCTGTACGGCATGCACAAGCCGGACGAGGGCACCATCCACGTCAAGGGTCGAGAGGTGCGGTTCCACTCGCCCTCCGACGCGATCAAGAACGGCATCGGCATGGTGCACCAGCACTTCATGCTCGCCGACAACCTGACCGTCCTGGAGAACGTGGTCCTGGGCGCCGAACGCCGTCATGGCATCGGCAACAAGGCCCGTGAACAGATCCGTGCCCTGTCCGGCCAGTACGGTCTCGGGGTCGAACCCGACCGCCTGATGGAGGACCTGGGCGTCGGCGACCGCCAGCGCGTGGAGATCCTCAAGGTCCTCTACCGAGGCGCCGAGACCATCATCCTGGACGAGCCCACCGCGGTCCTGGTCCCGCAGGAGGTCGACGAACTCTTCGACAACCTGCGCGAACTCAAGCGCGAGGGCCTGACCGTCATCTTCATCTCGCACAAGCTCGACGAGGTCCTGTCGGTCGCCGACGAGATCACCGTCATCCGACGCGGCACCACCGTCGCCACCGCGGACCCGCGCACCACCACCGCGCGGGAACTGGCCACACTGATGGTCGGTGGCGAACTGCCCGTCCCCGAGTTGCGCGAGTCCACCGTCACCGATCACGTGGTCCTGTCCCTGGACGGGATCACCGTGACCTCCGCCGACGGCCGCAAGGTCGTGGACGACGTCTCCGTGGACATCCACAAGGGTGAGATCGTCGGCATCGCGGGCGTCGAGGGCAACGGCCAGTCGGAGCTCATCGAGGCCATCATGGGCATGCGTCGGGTCTCCTCCGGCCACATCCGCCTGGAGGAGGACGACGTCACCTCGTGGTCCACGCTGCGCATCCGTGAGGCGGGCGTCGGCTACATCCCCGAGGACCGACACCGCCACGGTGTGCTGTTGGAGTCCCCGCTGTGGGAGAACCGCGTCCTCGGTCACCAGACCCGCGAACCCAGCGTCCGCGGACCCTGGATCAACAGGGCCGGTGCCAGGCAGGACTCCGAGCGCATCGTCGCCGAGTACGACGTGCGCACCCCCGGCATCGACGTCATCGCGGACGCGCTCTCCGGCGGTAACCAGCAGAAGTTCATCATCGGTCGGGAGATGAGCGGGGAACCGCGCTTCCTGGTCGCCGCGCACCCCACCCGGGGCGTGGACGTGGGCGCCCAGTCCGCGATCTGGGAGCAGCTGCGCGAGGCCCGGGCCGACGGCCTGGCCGTGCTGCTGATCTCGGCGGACCTGGACGAGCTGATCGGCATGTCCGACACGCTGCACGTCATCCTGCGGGGCCGTCTGGTGGCCGAGGCCGACCCGACCGACGTCACCCCCGAACAGCTCGGCTCCGCCATGACCGGCGCCGGCCTGCCGGGCGACCGGGAAAGCGATTCCGGTGCGGGCGACCGTACCGGCGAAGAAGAGAACGAGGGCGGCGCATGAGTAAGCTTCCCCGCCCCGACATGACCATGTCCGGGCCCGTGGCCGCCGCGATCGCGGTCGTCCTGGGCGCCGGGGTCACCGCGGGGCTCGACCTGGCGCTGCTGTGGTGGGTGGCGATCATCATCGGCGTGGTGGTGGCCTTCGGCTTCGTGGCCTGGTCCGCCCCACTGGTTTCCAACGCGCGAGACGCCGGATCCGGCGGCGCAGAGGAGGAGGGGACCGCCCTCCACAAGACCCTGGTGGTGCCCACGGCGCTGCTCTTGGCCGTGGTGTCGGGCCTGCTGTCCGCCTGGCTGCTGGACCTGCAACTCCAGGAGTGGGCCGCGGCCCTGATCGGTGCCGCCATCGGCGCGGCGCTGGCGTTCCTGCTGTTCCACCGCCTGTCCACCATGTTGGCGCTGTCCTTCGCCGCGGTGTTCGCCGCGGGGATCCTCGCCATCGCGGTGACCGCGGCGGTGCTGTACTTCAGCGGCATCACGCCGCTGGCCACCTTCGAGCGGATGCTGGAGTACGGCACCAGGCCCAACAGCATGGTGCAGATCATCAACGACGGTGTCACCTACTACCTGGCCGCCGTGGCCGTGGCGATCGGCTTCAAGATGAAGCTGTTCAACATCGGCGTCGACGGTCAGTACCGACTGGCGGCGCTGCTGGCGGCCGCGGTCGGCGGTTACCTGGTCCTGCCGCCGGTGATCAGCCAGTTCGTCGTCATCGTCACCGCGGTCGCGGTCGGTGGCGTGTGGGCGGGCATCGCCGGTTACCTCAAGGTCGCCCGTGGCGTGTCCGAGGTGATCTCCACGATCATGCTCAACTCGATCGCCACCGGCATCACCGCCTACCTCTTGACCGAGGGGCGTCTCGCGGTCGAGATCAGCACCAACAACATCGGTACCCCGCCCATCCCCGAGTCCGGTTGGGTCCCCGGTATCCCGGCGACCTTCCTCGGTTCGGAGCGGGAGATCTTCGGTCTGATCTTCCTCGCCGTCGCGGTCGGCATCGGTTACTGGATCATGCTCAACCGCACCCGGTTCGGCTTCGAGCTGCGGGCCACCGGCCAGTCCAAGACGGCGGCCGAGGCCAGTGGTGTCGACGTCAAGAAGATGGTCTTCCTGTCCATGCTCTTCTCCGGCATGGTCGCGGGACTGGTGGGCCTGCCGCAGCTGCTCGGCAGCTCCCACTACTACGCCCTGGACTTCCCGACCGGGATCGGCTTCATCGGCATCGCCATCGCGCTGCTGGGCCGCAACCACCCGGTGGGCATCGTCTTCGCCTCCCTGTTCTGGGCCTTCCTGAACCAGGCGGCGGGCATCCTGCCCTTCGACGGCATCCCCCAGGAGATCGCGGTCATCGCGCAGGCCACTATCGTCCTCACGGTCGTCGTGGTCTACGAGGTGGTCCACCGCTGGGGCCGTCGCTACGAGCAACAGCAGATCGGCAGGCAGCTCGGTCAGACGATCGAGACCACACCGGAGCCCGCGGCCGTGTCCCACGGCCCGGAGAACGGTTCCGACGAGGGTGACGACAGCGTCCCCGGCCGCTCCAAGGAAGACGGCACCGACGACAAGAGCGGTGGGGAGGCACAGTGAGCCAGGAACTCAACGTGATGGAGTCGGTGACCAAGCGCCGGCCCAAGGGGTGGGCGCGCTGGCGCGTCCTCACCCTGCTGATGGCGGTCTTCGTGTCCCTGGCGGGCCTGCGGGTCATCACCGGCCAGGACATGCTGACCGACGCGGGCACCGTCCGCACCACGCTGACCTTCGCGGTCCCGATCGGTCTGGCCGCCCTCGGTGGTCTGTGGGCCGAACGCGCGGGCATCATCAACATCGGTCTCGAAGGCATGATGATCTTCGGGACCTGGTTCGGGGCCTACTTCGCGTGGAGCTTCGACAACCCGTGGATCGGCCTGCTCGCGGGGACCATGGGCGGCATGCTCGGTGGTCTGATGCACGCGGTGGCCACGGTGACCTTCGCCGTGGACCACATCGTGTCCGGTGTGGCCATCAACATCCTGGCCCTGGGCGCCATGCGCTACATGTCGATCCTGATCTACTCCGACATCCCCGGCGCGGGCGCGGCCCAGTCCCCGGTGGCGCCGTCGTTCCCCACCCTGAACGTTCCGTGGCTGCCCGAGGCCCTCGCCCCCGTCGCCCAGAGTGGGATCTTCCTGGTCAGCGACCTGGCGTCGCTGGTCATCGGGCTCACCACCCGCATGTCCGCGCTCACCCTCATCGCCATCCTGCTGATCCCGATCACCTACCTGGTGCTGTGGAAGACCACCTTCGGTCTGCGGTTGCGGTCGGTGGGCGAGAACCCCGACGCCGCGGAGTCCCTCGGCGTGCCGGTGTACACCCTCAAGTACATCGCCGTGGTCGTCTCCGGTGGCCTGGCCGGTATGGGCGGGGTGTTCCTGGCGATCGTCGCCTCGCAGATCTACCAGGAGGGGCAGACCGGCGGCCGCGGCTACATCGGTCTGGCCGCGATGATCTTCGGTAACTGGCGTCCGGGTGGTCTGGCCATGGGCGCGGGCCTGTTCGGCTACACCGACGCCCTCCAGGTGCGCGGCGGCGGCGCGGCCATCCACGCCCTGTTGCTGCTCCTGGCCGTGGTGCTGCTGGTGGTGGCCGTCTGGCAGGTGCGCAAGGACCGCAAGGGCATCGCCATCGCCGGTTTCCTCACCGCGGTCGTGCTGCTGCTGTGGTACTTCAGCACCGACTCGCTGCCGCGCGAGCTGGCCACCTACAGCCCGCACATCGCCACCCTGTTGGTGTTGTCCCTGGCCTCGCAACGGCTGCGGGCACCCGCCGGGGTGGGCAAGCAATGGAGGGCGAGCCGATCATGAGCGGATCCGAGACGAGCGTGGACTGGGCGGCGCTGAGAGAGATCGCCCGGGAGGCCATGACGCGCGCCTACGCGCCCTACTCGAAGTACCCGGTGGGCGCGGCCGCGCTGGTCGACGACGGCCGGGTCGTGAGCGGCTGCAACGTGGAGAACGCCTCCTACGGCGTGGGCCTGTGCGCCGAATGCGGGCTCGTCAGCGCCCTGCACGCCGGCGGGGGAGGCCGGCTGGTCGCCTTCGCGTGCGTGGACGGACAGGGCGAGGCCCTGATGCCGTGCGGGCGCTGCCGCCAGTTGCTGTACGAACACGGCGGTCCCGAGATGCTCCTGGACACCCCCGAGGGGATCCTCCCCATGGAGCGGGTGCTGCCCCAGGCGTTCGGACCGCACAACCTCACCTGATCAGTCGATCGCAAGGCGTCTCCCCGGCCCCGCCCCGCGTGGCCGGGGAGACGTCATTGGAAGGGACATGACATGGACGTCATCGAGATCATCCGGGCCAAGCGCGACGGGGTGGAGCTCACCCCCGAACAGATCGACTGGGTGATCGCGGCCTACACCCGTGGCGAGATCGCCGAGGAACAGATGTCGGCGCTTGCCATGGCGATCTTCCTCAAGGGGATGAACCGCGCCGAGGTGGCGCGCTGGACCGAGGCCATGTTGGGCTCGGGGGAACGCCTGGACTTCTCCGACCTGGCCCGACCCACCACCGACAAGCACTCCACCGGTGGGGTGGGCGACAAGATCACCCTGCCGCTGACCCCGACCGTGGCGGCCTGTGGGGCGGCCGTGCCTCAGCTCTCCGGACGTGGGCTCGGCCACACCGGCGGCACCCTCGACAAGCTGGAGTCGATCTCGGGGTGGAAGGCGTCGCTGTCCACCGAGGAGATGCGGCGGGTCATCGTCGACACCGGCGGGGTGATCTGCGCGGCCGGTGCCGGACTGGCGCCCGCCGACCGCAAGCTCTACGCCCTGCGCGACGTCACCGGCACCGTCGAGTCCATCCCGCTCATCTCCGCCTCCATCATGAGCAAGAAGCTGGCGGAGGGCACCGGCTCGCTGGTGCTCGACGTCAAGGTGGGATCGGGCGCGTTCATGAAGGACCTGACCGCCGCCACCGAGCTGGCCCGCACCATGGTGGACATCGGTAACGACCACGGGGTGCGTACCGTGGCGCTGCTGACCGACATGGAGAGCCCGCTGGGCCGCCAGGTCGGTAACGCCCTGGAGGTGGCCGAGGCGGTGGAGGTGCTCTCCGGTGGCGGACCGGCCGACGTGGTGGAGCTGACCGTGGCCCTGGCCCGGGAGATGCTCGCCGCCGCGGGGCTCACCCCTGGCGAGAACGGGATCAAGGACCCGGCCGAGGCCCTGCGCGACGGCAGCGCCCTGGAGTCCTGGAAGGACCTGATCCGGGCCCAGGGCGGCGACCCGGACGCGCCCTTGCCCGAGGCCGCGGAGAGCCGCGTGATGCTCGCCCCGGCCACGGGCACGGTCACCCGCCTGGACGCCTACCAGGTCGGCCTGGCCGCCTGGCGACTGGGCGCGGGGCGGGCGCGCAAGGAGGACGCGGTGTCCTTCGGCGCCGGAGTGACCCTGCACGCCAAGCCGGGCGAGGAAGTCGTCGCGGGCGAACCGCTGTTCACCCTGCACACCGACGAGGCCGAGCGCTTCGAGTGGGCCGCCCAGGCGCTGGAGGGCGCCTGCGACATCGGTGGCGCCGACGAGTGGACCCCGAGGCCGCTGGTCATCGACCGCGCGGCCTGAGTCCGGAGCCCGGCCGGGGCCCATGGCGGGCCCCGGCGGATCGGGTGGTCAATCCATGATCGGCGGCATCATCTGCTGCTCGGCCGCCTCGGGGACCATGTAGAAGGCCACCGCCGCGATGATCACGAACAGCAGTCCCACGATCACGGTGGCGGTCGCGCCCCACTTGGCCCACGGGCGGGTTCCCGGGTTGACCAGCGCCAGCGACAGGCCCGCGAAGAGCACCGCGAGCAGTGCCACCGCGCCGCCCATCATCAGCTGGAGCTCGATGTGGCCGATCTGCTCGGGCGCTATGGGTTGGCCGCTCACCAGGATCATGCTGGTGAGCATCTCCAGGAGCTGCCCGGACATGATGGTCACGCCGAGCAGGACCAGGCCGATGATGCCGAAGGTCTCCGCCGAGAAGGCGCCCCCGGGACGCGGATCGGACGTCGCCGCGACGCCGTGCTCCGCGTCGTCGACGTTCGGGTCCCCTTCCTGCTCGGGGTCGTGTCCCTCGACCGTCTCGTAGGGCGTTTCCTCGTCCGTCGCGGTCGTGGCCCCGGCCGGTTCGAAGTTCGGCCGGGCGGACTCGTCCGTCTCGGTCGTGGTGTTCTCGGATGCTGTGTTGTCTTCCGGTGCGGTACTCACGCGGCCAACGTACCCGTGGGTGCGTATAAGCAGTGCCTAAGAATCGCCTGGTGGGCGTAGGGATCCGGGCCGGAGGGGCCTCCGGCCCGGGGATGGAGGGGTCAGGGGGAGAGCAGGACGTAGGAGGTCACGGTCAGCAGGACCAGCAGCAGACCGACGATGACCGTGGCCGCGGCCAGGTGGCGTGCCCACGGGCGGGTGGTGGGCGCGGCGCGCAGCAATGCCACGGCGGCGCTCACCACGGCCAGGGCGGAGAACAGGCCGGCGCCGGTCAGCTGCCCCTGGACCGCCGCGCTCAGGGTGCCCTGCGCACCGGTCAGGGTGTGCTGGTTGAAGATCGCCACCAGCTCGGTGGACAAGAGGGTGGTGGCCAGTAGCAGGAGCCCGGCCACGCTGAAGGTCTCGGGTCCGAACAGGCCGGCCGGTCGGGGTTCGGGGACACCGGCGACGAAGGCTTCGCCCGCGCCGTCCTCGGCGGCTTCGGAGGTGGGGGTGGTGTCCTTGGTGTCTTCTGAGGAGGTGCTCACCCGCGTCAAAATACCGGCCCCATGTCCCGGAAGACGCCCTCCGTAACGGGATGATCGCGTCCGGTTCCGGCCATTTCATCGGATAGGGGTTCTGAACCGGGCGAATCAGAAACAAGCACAGATGCTTGTTTTTTCCTGTGTCCGGTGTCACCCTCGTTTCCATGACCGCTACAGCAGCCCCCTCCCTGCGGGTCGGCAACGCCTCCGGGTTCTACGGAGACCGCCTCGGCGCGGTGCGCGAGATGCTCACCGAAGGCACGGTGGACGTCCTCACCGGTGACTACCTGGCCGAACTCACCATGGCCATCCTCGGCCGCGACCAACTGACCGACCCCGCCCGGGGCTACGCCAGGACCTTCCTCGAACAGATGAAGGAGTGCCTGGGGCTGATCATGGAGCGCCGGGTCCGGGTCGTCACCAACGCCGGAGGACTCAACCCCCGAGGTTTGGCCGACAAGCTCACCGAACTCGCCGACGGACTGGGCTTCGAGCCCCGGATCGCCTGCGTCACCGGCGATGACGTCCTGCATCGTGCCGAGGAATTCGAGTTCGGGCACCCGCTCACCGCCAACGCCTACCTCGGCGCGTTCGGCATCGCCCGCTGCCTGGACCTGGGCGCCGACATCGTCGTCACCGGGCGGGTCACCGACGCGTCCCTCGTGGTGGGCCCGGCCGTCTCGCACTTCGGTTGGACCCGTGAGGACCTCGACGCCCTGGCCGGCGCGACCGTGGCCGGACACGTCATCGAGTGCGGCACCCAGGCCACCGGCGGCAACTACGCGCTGATCGACGAGCTCGCCGGCCGCGACCTGGACCACCCCGGCTTCCCCATCGCCGAGATCGCCGCCGACGGCGGCAGCGTCATCACCAAGCACGAGGGTTCGGGTGGCGCGGTCACGGTGGGCACCGTCACCGCCCAACTGGTCTACGAGATCGACGGCGCCCGCTACGCCGGGCCCGACGTCACCACTCGACTCGACACCGTCCGCCTCACCCAGGAAGGACCCGACCGGGTGCGGATCGACGGGGTGGTGGGGGAGGACCCGCCGCCCGACGTCAAGGTCGGCCTGACCCGGCTCACGGGCTTTTGCAACGAGGTCGAGTTCCTCATCACCGGACTGGACGCCCGGGCCAAGGCCGCGCGGGCCGAGCGGCAGATGCGCGCCGCCCTCGAACACCGTCCGCCCGCGGAGCTGCGCTTCGAGTTCACCCCCGCCGTCGACCCCCACGGCCGCACCCAGGACGACGCGACCGCACGCCTGAAGGTCGTGGTCCGTGACGGTGATCCGGCCGTCATCGGACGCCGTTTCGGCGCCGCCGCCGTCGAACTCGCCCTCGGCAGCTACGCCGGGTTCCACATCACCGCGCCACCGCGTGACGCGCGCCCCGACGGGGTCACCGCCACGCACGCCCTCGTCCCCGCCACGGAGATCGAGCACACCGTGATCACCCCCGACGGTGATCGGGAATCGGTCGCGCCGCCCGAACGCACCCGCGGGCTCGCCCCCGTACCGGAACCGGACCCGCCCGCGCCGCCGCCCGAGGGCCCCACCCGCACCGTCCCCCTCGGCCTGGTGTTGGGCGCCCGCAGCGGCGACAAGGGCGCCCACGCCAACCTGGGCGTGTGGGCCACCACCGAGGAGGGCTGGCGCTGGCTCGCCCACACCCTCACCGTGGACGTCCTGCGCGAGCTGCTGCCCGAGATCGCGGAGCTGACCGTCACCCGCCACCCGTTGCCGAACCTGCGCGCCGTCGACTTCTGGATCGAGGGGATCCTCGCCCCCGGCACCGCCCGCCGCGAGGGCCTGGACCCCCAGGCCAAGGGGCTCGGCGAATGGCTGCGCGCGCGCCGCCTCCCCGTTCCGGTGGCCCTGCTGGAACACCTCCCGACCTCGAAGACCGAGGAGAACCCGTGAGCGTCCTGACCTCCAGACTCGACATCCGTGGCCCGGCCTACGCTGAGGCGCGGGAGGAGATGCTCGGCAGGCTCGCCGAGATCGACGCCGAACACGCCAAGGCCCTGGCCGGCGGTGGTGAGAGCTACGTCGAACGCCATCGTTCCCGAGGTGGTCTGCTCGCCCGCGAACGCGTCGAACTCCTCCTCGACGAGGGCAGCCCCTTCCTTGAGCTGTCCACCCTCGCCGCCTGGGGCAGCGACTTCCAGGTGGGAGCGAGCGTCGTCACCGGCGTCGGCGTGGTCTCCGGGGTCGAGTGCGTGATCGTCGCCAACGACCCCACCGTGCGGGGCGGCGCCACCAACCCCTGGTCCCTCAAGAAGTCCGTGCGCGCCGGGGAGATCGCCGAACGCAACCGGATGCCGATGATCAGCCTGGTGGAGTCGGGCGGTGCCGACCTGCCCACCCAGAAGGAGATCTTCATCCCCGGCGGCGGCACCTTCCGCCACCTCACACGCCTGTCGAGGGCCGGTATCCCCACCATCGCCCTGGTGTTCGGCAACTCCACCGCCGGCGGCGCCTACGTCCCCGGGATGAGCGACCACGTGGTCATGGTGCGCGACCGGGCCAAGGTGTTCCTGGGCGGGCCGCCGCTGGTCAAGGCCGCCACCGGTGAGGAGAGCGACGACGAGTCCCTGGGCGGGGCACGCATGCACGCCGAGGTGTCCGGGCTCGCCGACCACCTGGCCGAGGACGAACACGACGCCATCCGGATCGGGCGGCGCATCGTCGCCCGGCTCGACCACACCAAGGCCGGCCCCGCCCCGAGTGCCACCGCACCCGAACCCCTCCACCCGGCCGAGGAACTCCTGGGCGTCATGCCGCCCGACCTCAAGGTCCCCGTCGACCCCCGCGAGGTCATCGCCCGCGTCGTCGACGGCTCCGAGTTCGACGAGTTCAAGCCCTCCTACGGCGCCGGGCTGGTCACCGGTTGGGCACGCCTGCACGGCTACCCCGTGGGCGTCCTGGCCAACGAGAACGGCGTGCTGTTCAGCGAGGAGTCACAGAAGGCCGCCCAGTTCATCCAGCTGGCCAACCGCTCCGACACCCCGCTGATCTTCCTGCACAACACCACCGGCTACATGGTCGGCGCCGAGTACGAGCAGGGCGGCATCATCAAGCACGGATCGATGATGATCAACGCCGTCTCCAACAGCACCGTCCCGCACTTCTCGGTGCTCATCGGCGCCTCCTTCGGGGCCGGGCACTACGGGATGTGCGGTCGCGCCTACGACCCGCGCTTCCTCTTCGCCTGGCCCAGCGCCCGCTCGGCGGTGATGGGCCCCGGACAGCTCGCCGAGGTCATCTCCATCGTCTCTCGGGCCTCGGCCGCCAAGAAGGGGCTGCCCTACGACGAGGAACAGGACCGCGCCATGCGGGAGATGGTCGAGAACCAGATCGAGGCCGAGTCCCTGCCGATGTTCCTGTCCGGCCGGGTCTACGACGACGGGGTCATCGACCCCCGCGACACCCGCACGGTCCTGGGACTGTGCCTGTCCTTCGCGCACAACGCGCCCGTCGCCGGCACCGACGCCTTCGGCGTCTTCCGCATGTAGAGGAGGCCAGGACATGACAAGGATCGACCCCACCACCGCCGGAGCCGTCCGCCCCGTCACCGCCCTGCTGGTGGCCAATCGAGGCGAGATCGCCCGCAGGATCATCCGCACCTGCCGCACCCTGGGCCTGACCTGCGTGGCCGTGTACGCGCCGGGCGAGGAGGACGCGGCCCACGTGCGCGAGGCCGACGCGGCCGTCGCGCTGCCCGTCCCCGAGGGTGGCGGCCCCGTGGACGCCTACCTGGACCCCGACGCCCTGGTCGAGGCGGCCCGCACCGCCGGAGCCGACGCGATCCACCCCGGCTACGGATTCCTGTCCGAGAACGCCGGCTTCGCCCGCGCCGTCGTCGAGGCCGGACTCACCTGGGTGGGCCCCTCGGCGCAGGCCGTCGAACAGATGGGTTCCAAGACCCTCGCCAAGAAGGTCGCCCGCGACGCCGGTGTCCCGGTCGCCGACGCCCTCGACCCCACAGAGGTACGCGCCGAACACCTGCCCGTGCTGGTCAAGGCGGTCTCTGGGGGCGGTGGCCGCGGCATGCGGGTGGTCCGCGACCTGGCGGCCCTGTCCACCGAGGTCGAGGCGGCCCGCACCGAGGCGGCCTCCGCCTTCGGCGACCCCGCCGTGTTCTGCGAGCCCTACGTCGAACGCGGCCGCCACGTGGAGGTCCAGGTACTCGCCGACCTGCACGGCACCGTCTGGGCGGTCGGCGAACGCGACTGCTCGGTACAGCGCCGGCACCAGAAGGTCCTGGAGGAGACCCCCGCCCCCGGTCTGCCCGAGGACATCCGGGAACGCCTGCACCGGGCCGCCGAGGACCTGGCCACGGCCATCGGCTACACCGGGGCCGGAACCGCCGAGTTCCTCGTCCCCGTCACCGACGACGGACTGGGCGAACCCGTCTTCTTGGAGATGAACACACGCCTACAGGTGGAACACCCCGTCACCGAGTGCGTCACCGGGCTCGACCTGGTCGAGTGGCAGTTGCGCGTGGCCGAGGGGGAACCGCTCCCGAAGGAGGGACCACCCGCCCCGCGCGGGCACGCCATCGAGGCCCGCCTGTACGCGGAGGATCCCCGCGAGGACTGGCGACCGCGCACCGGCGTCCTGCACGCGTTCGACGTCCCGGCCACGGACACCTCCTTCACTCCGTTCACCGAACCCGGGGTGCGGCTGGACCACGGGGTGGAGACCGGTGACGAGGTCGGCGTCGACTTCGATCCGATGCTCGCCAAGGTCATCGCCGTGGGCCGCGACCGCCGCGACGCCCTGCGTCGTCTGTCCGCCGCCCTGGCCGGAGCCCGCCTGCACGGCGTCGGCACCAACCGGGACCTGCTGGTGCGTTCCCTGCGCCACCCCCTCATGGCCGGTGCCCAAACCCGACCGGAGGGGTTGCACACCGGGTTCCTCACCGGCGACCGGCTCACCGAACTGGCGTCACCGTTGGCCACCCCCGCCACTGAGGACCTGGCCGCCCTGGCGGCCTCACTCGCCTCGGTCGAGGCCGCCCGCTCCACGGCCACCGTGCCCGCCGGGGTCCCCTCCGCCTGGCGCAACGTGCCCTCGGCGCCGCACACCCGAAGGCACACCACCTCCGACGGTCGGGAGGTCACTACGCGGTTCCGGTCGGTGCGCGGCGCCCACCTGCCCGAACAGGAAGGGGTACGGGTGCTGTCGGCCGGGGCGGAAACGGTCGTGTTGGAGGTGCGCGGGGTGCGCCGCGCCTTCGAGATCCACCGGGTCCCCGGGCAACGGCCGGACACGACCGGCTCCGTGTACGTGGAGTCCTCGCTCGGGTCGGTCGCCCTCGTCCCCGTCGATCCGCTGCCCTCACCCGAATCCAGGGTCGACCCCGGCGCACTCCCGGCCCCCATGCCGGGCACGGTCACCGCCGTGGACGTCGAGGTCGGCGAACACGTGGCCCAAGGGCGGATCCTGCTGCGGATGGAGGCCATGAAGATGGAACACCGCGTCACCGCCCCCGCCGCCGGGACCGTCCGTGAACTGCCCGTATCGGCGGGGGAGCGGGTCGGCGCCGGCGCGCCCCTCGCGGTCCTCGACTACGACACGAACGCCGAACCGACCACAGACCCCGCCCCCACCGGCGAGGAAGGAAAGAACCCGTGACCGGTGCCATGACCTTCGACGAACCCGCCGAACGCGTCGAACTGAGGGCCGCCGTCGCGGCCCTGGCCTCCCGATACGGCCCCGAGTACACCAGGGCCAAGGCCGCTGAGGGTGCCTACATGAGCGAACTGTGGCAGGAGGCCGGCGAACTCGGCTACCTGGGCGTCAACCTCCCCCAGGAGTACGGCGGCGGCGGTGGCGGCATCGGAGACCTGGCCGCCGTCATGGAGGAGTTCGGCGCCGCCGGCTGCCCCACCCTGATGATGGTCGTCTCCCCGGCCATCTGCGGCACCGTTCTGTCCCGCTTCGGCACGCCCGAGCAGCGACGAGACCGGCTGCCCGGGTTGGCGAGTGGCGAGACCATCATGGCCTTCGCCATCACCGAACCCGACGCCGGATCCAACTCCCACCGCATCACCACCACCGCCCGGCGCGACGGTGACGAATGGGTGCTCAACGGCCGCAAGACCTTCATCTCCGGGGTCGACGTCGCCGACGCCGTGCTCGTGGTCGGCCGCGTCGAGGACTCCGACACCGGGAGACTGTCCGCCGCGCTGTTCATCGTCCCCACCGCGACCCCCGGCTTCGAGGCCCGGCGGATCGAGATGGACATCGTAAGCCCCGACCACCAGTTCCAACTGTTCATGGACGACGTGCGCCTACCCGCCGACGCCCTGGTCGGCGATCCCGAGGCCGGACTCCGACAACTGTTCGCCGGACTCAACCCCGAACGCATCATGGCTGCCGCCTTCTCCACCGGCTTCGCCCGACACGCGCTCGCCAAGGCGGTCTCCTACGCCAGGGAACGCGTGGTGTGGCGGGATCGGCCCATCGGCGCCCACCAGGGGTTGGCGCACCCGCTCGCGCAGATCAAGATCGAGATGGAGCAGGCGCGACTGATGACCCACTACGCCGCGCTCCGCTACGATGCCGGCGACGACGCGGGCGCCGGGGAGGCGGCCAACATGGCCAAGTACGCCGCCGCCGAGGTGTGCGTGCGTTCGGTGGACCAGGCCGTGCAGACCCTGGGCGGCAACGGGCTGGCGAGCGAGTACGGGCTGGGGGCGATGATCGCCGCCTCCCGGTTGTCCCGGATCGCCCCGGTGAGCCGCGAGATGATCCTCAACTACGTGGCCCAGCAGTCCCTGGGGTTGCCCAAGTCGTACTGACGTTCAAGGGAAGAGGCGCGAGTGGAGACGGCACCGGACCGTGGACCCAGACAGGAACGCAGCCGGCTCACCCGGGCCAGGTTGATGGACGCGGCCGTCGCCTGCCTGGCCGAACGCGGGGTACCCGGCGCGACGGTGAGCGCGGTCGCCGAACGCGCCGGGGTCTCCCGTGGCGCCGCCCAGCACCACTTCCCGACGAGGGAGGAACTACTGCTGGCGGCGCTGCGGCACATGGTCGACAGTCGTGGCGCCGACCTGCGTCGTCGGGCGGCGTCCGTCCAGGCGGGGCCGGGACGCACCGAGGCCGTGGTGCAGATGGTGGTGGACGCCTTCAGCGGCCCCGACTTCGACGCCGCCCTTCAGTTGTGGGCGGCCGCGGCCGGAGAGCCGGCCCTGAGCGCCCAACTCATCCCCCTGGAGGAACAGGTGGGGCGGGAGTTGCACCACGCGGTGGTGGACCTGCTCGACGCCGACGAGTCGCTCCCCGGGACCCGGGAGGCGGTCCAGGCCACCCTGGACCTGGCCCGCGGACTGGGATTGGCCAACCTCCTCACCGATGACCGGGCACGACGCCGCCGTGTCGTCGGTCAGTGGGCCCGCATGCTCGAACACGCCCTGCGCGGCGAGGACGTGCCAGAAGCGGATACCAGGCGGTAACCTCCTATCCGCTCCGGCATCGCCGGGATTATGATCGTGAAGCGGGCCGGGCCTCACCTCGGCCCGGCCATGACGGGTTCGATGGACAAGGCGGTGCGTCGGTGAGTGCGGATACGGGCAGGGACCTCCCCGGCCTGGCCAGGCGGGCGGTGGACGCGTTCGCGGAGAGCGCCGCGCGGCGTCGGGACCGTGACGCCCTGATGGACACGGCCTTCGCCCGGCTCTTCGACCTGTACCGGGCCACCGACCGGTCCGAACGCCGGTCCCAAGGCGGACAGAACCTCATCGCCACCCTCTCCGAACTCCTGGTCAGCGGCAGCAACCCCGACAGGATGGGCCTGTACGTGGTGCGGACCCAGACCGCGGCCGACAACGGCAGGCACGAGGGTTACCGCGCGGCGTGCTGGCGCCGTTCCATGCTGCAGATCCTCGGCGACGAGTTCGTTCCGTGGGAACGCTGTATGCGCCCGGGCGACCTGGAGGCGGTTCCGCGCATCGACGACGCCCTGGAGGCGGTGGCGGCCGAGGCCGCGCCGACCAGCGTCGAGGAGATCCCCACCTGGGTGCCACAGACGCACTGGTGGTGGTGGGAACCGGCCCGTCGGCGCGGCGAGGAGGTCGCCGGGCTGTCCCGGTCCGACACCGGTTCGCTGGACGCCGTCACCGAGTGAAGACCGTGCGAAGGAGCCACGCGTGTCCCCCGAACCCGCCCGACGGCCGCTGCTGAACGCGACCGGACCGGCGGTGATCTCCGCCGTCGTCCTGGTGCCGTTGCGTGCGCTGATGGGGGACACCTGGATCCAGGCGCTCGCCTACGGGGCGCTCTTCGGCGCGTTGTTCTTCGTGATCACCTACGCCTGCCTGCGCTGGGCACGTTGAGGTGGCTCAGCGGACCCCCTTGATCTTCCACACGACGGCCGCGCCGAGCAGGGAGACCAGGCCGCACACGGTGTACAGCACCGGGTATCCGCCCAGGTGCACCACGATCGGGCCGGCCAGCGCCGGGGCGATCACCTGTGGTCCGGAGCTGGCGATGTTGACGATCCCCAAGTCCTTGGCGCGCCCCTCGGCGCTCGGCAGCACCTCGGTGACCAGGGCGTTGTCCACGGACAGGAACACGCCGAAGCCCACGCCCAACACCACCGCGCACACCAGCAGGGTCGGCCAGGTGGGGGAGAGGGCCACCATGAACGCCGGTACGCCCATGACCACGCCCGCCAGGGCGACCATGACGCGACGTCGGCCGATCCGGTCGGAGATCAGGCCCGCCACCACGGTGGTGGCCACCACCGCCGCCGTGTACACCAGGATCAGCGTCAACAGGCCGTCGGTGGCCGCCGACCCGGGGAAGAGCTCCTCATAGCCCACGGCGTCGCGCAGGAAGTACAGCAGGTACAGGATGAACATGGCGTTGCCGGTGCCGATGAGGAAGCGGGTCAGGAACGCCCACCCGAAGTCCGGATGCCGACGGGGCGATACCCACAGCCCGCGCAGCATGCCGCGCCAGGGCGGGCGCGCCGCGCGCGGCAGCGGCGGATCGGGTGAGAGCAGCGCGAACGGAAGCGCGAGCACCAGCGTGAGCACCCCGATGAGCGTGTAACCGGGGGCGATCTCGGTGACCACGATGGTCACCAGCACGACGGCGGCGACCACGCCGGCGGACTGGGGGATGCCGATCCACCCGGAGACCGCGCCGCGCTGGCTCCGGGGCACGTGGTCGGGGACCGCGGCGAGCAGGGTCGCGTTCAGGCAGGACAGGGCCGTCTGTACCAACGACCAACCCAGCAGGACGCCCAGGACGGTCTCCTGGGTGCCCAGCACCACCAGTCCCGCGCCGCCGAGCGCCGCTCCGGTCAGCACCCAGGGGCGTCGGCGGCCCAGGCGACCGGTGGTGCGGTCCGACAGGGCGCCGGCCAGGGGAGTGGCGATGAGGGCCATGGTCGCGCCCACCCCGGTCACCCACGCCAGGACGGTCTCCTTGTCGGCGGGGACGATCCGGCCGATCTGTTCGGGCAACAGCACCTGGAGGGGGCCGAAGAACGCCATCCACATGCCGAGGTTGGCCAGGCTGATCCCGGCCACCCACAGCGCTCGGACGGGGCGGGTGGGCTCGGCCAACGCGGCCGGGACGGGTTGTT
The DNA here is from genome assembly GCF_040635885.1 of Nocardiopsis sp. NPDC006832. NCBI lineage: Bacteria > Bacillati > Actinomycetota > Actinomycetes > Streptosporangiales > Nocardiopsidaceae > Nocardiopsis > Nocardiopsis sp. NPDC006832. The sequence goes on from NZ_JBEYLC010000033.1 coordinate 22,339, forward strand.
CGGGGGAGGAGGGGGTTCCGGGCGCGGGGGGTGTACGCACGTGTGACCTGCCTAACATGAAGATGATTCATGTTAGACGTCCGGGTGGTCCGAGGGAAGGGGAGAGGCGAGGCGGGCGCCCCACGGCCCCAGGTCGCAACCCGGTGGACATGGGGCGCCCGTGCGTTCGTACCGGGGAGTACGACGCGGGTCGGTCCTTATTCGCCCTGGCGGCGGTGTTCGGCGCCCAGCGCGATCGGGGCGCCCAACCACTCGTCGCGCAGACCGAACGCGTCCACCAGTTGGACCGCGTAGGGCCGCAGACCCTGGCACAGGTCGTTGACGGCCGCCGTGACGGCCTTGGAACGAGCGGTGGAGAGCCGCTCGTGCTCCAGGAACCAGCCGTTGTTCTCCTCGATCACCGAGAGCACGTACAGGTCGCACACCCGGTTGAGGAGCTTGGTGGTGGACTTGTCACCACAGCGGTCGATGGCCGCCACGAACGCCTCCAGGACCACCCGGTCCATGTGCGCACGCGCGGCCTCTAGGACGTGGTCCTGGGCCTGGTTGAACACGTCGAAGGCGTCACTGCCGTCCTTGCGGGACCGGCGCAGACGCGCCGCCAGGCTTTCGAGGACGTGCTTCTCCCGGTCCTCGAACAGCTCCAGGTGCCAGCCCCGGTTGTACAGCCCCGCCTCGTCGCTGCGGCCCGGGGCGGCGGCGATGAGCCGTTCGATCAATGGGATGGCGGCGGTGCGCTCGATGACGTTCTCGAACACCTTGCCGGCCATGAACTTGGCCAGTCCCATCTGGTCCAGGTCGCCGAAGTTGTCCTTGAAGTTGGTCAGCATCGCCTTGGCCAGCTGCTGCAACAGGACCGTGTTGTCGCCCTCGAACGTGGTGAAGATGTCCGAGTCCGCCTTGAGCTGCGGGATCCGGTTCTCCGCCATGTAGCCCGAGCCACCGCACGCCTCGCGGGCGGTCTGGATGGTCGCGGTGGCGTGCCAGGTCGAGATCGCCTTCAGACCGGCCGCGCGCGACTCCAGTTCGCGCTGGGCGTGCTCGTCGCGTTCGGTGTCGCGGGAGAGCTCGTGCAGTCGGGTGACCAGCTCCTCCTGGGCGAAGTGCAGGGCGTAGGTGCGGGCCAGCGCCGGCAGCAGCTTGCGCTGTTGGGCCAGGTAGTCGAGGACCCTCACCTCCTGCTCGGGGCGGTTCTCGGTGGCGGGGCGGGTGAACTGGCGGCGGGTGTCGGAGTAGCGGATCGCGATGGCCAGTGCCGCCTTCGTGGCGGTGCCGGCGCCCCCGGCCACACTGATCCGACCACGGATGAGGGTGCCCAACATGGTGAAGAACCGACGGTTGGGGCTCTCGATCGGGCTGGAGTAGGTCCCGTCCGCGGCGACGTCGCCGTACCGGTTGAGCAGGTCGGTGCGCGGCACCCGCACCTGGTCGAACCACAGCCGGCCGTTGTCGACCCCGTTGAGGCCCGCCTTGGGGCCGCAGTCCTCGACGGTGATCCCGGGCAGCGGGTCGCCCTTCTCGTCGCGGATCGGCACCATCAGGGCGTGCACACCGTGCTCGACGAGACCGTCCGGGCCGGGCGTGCGCAGCTGGGCGAAGACCACGGCCGCGCGCCCGTCTCGGGCGGCGTTGCCGATGTAGTCCTTGCGCGCCGACTCGTCGGGCGTGTGGACTACGAACTCCTCGGTGGCCGGATCGTAGGTGGCGGTGGTGCGCAACCGCTGAACGTCCGAACCGTGACCGGTCTCGGTCATCGCGAAGCAACCGGGCAGCTCCACGCTCATGACGCTCGGCAGGTAGCGCTGATGGTGGTCGTCGGTGCCCAGGGCGCTGATGGCCCCACCGAACAGACCGAACTGCACACCCATCTTCACCATGAGGGACATGTCGGCGACGAGCATCTCGAACGCGACCACGGAGGCGCCGACGTCGTCGGCCCCGCCGACCGACTTCGGGAAACCGTAGGCGGGCATGCCGGTCGCGGCCAACGCGTGGAGTTGTTCGAGGGTGCGGGCGCGGTGATCCTCCATGGACAGGTCGTGCACCGGGGCGTACACGTCGCCTCGGATGACGTCGCGGGCCCTCTCGCGCACGTTGGCCCAGCGTCCGTCCAACAGACCGCGTAGTTCGGCCTCGTTCGGCTTCAACGGTGCCTGTTCGCTCATGTGCTCCCCCTGTGGTCGTTCTTCGACGCGCGCCCGTGTCCCCACGTGACTACCACCAGCGCGTACACCGGCGGACCGAACACGCCCGGGCGCAGGTGTGATGAGTCCAAAGGTAGTAGGTCATCGAGTGCTCCCGATGTCCTGTTTCGGGGTCACCGGGGACGGAGATCATCCGGCCACCATGAGGTGAGGGGTTTCAGACCGCGATGTCGCGCAACGGTGTCGCGGGGGCCGTGCTGGGGGCGACGGCCGTGTCCGTTCGCCGCAACAGGTCGTCCAAGGACAGGTCCAGGGTCGCGGCGACGGCCGCGACGGTGAAGAAGGCCGGTGTGGGGATGCGTCCGCCCTCGATCTTGCGCAGGGTCTCCACGGAGATCCCGGAACGGCGGGCGACGTCCACCATGGTGCGCTCGGCCCGGGCGGCCCGCAACATGGCGCCCAGGGCACGGCCTCGCTCGATCTGCTCTTCGGTCAGTGGTTCACGAACCATGGGGACGAGTCTAACCCGGAGCCCTTCGGAGACCCGGAGGCGTATGGCATAGTTATACCGGTATATAAATTGGCTCGAAAGGTGCTCGAACCCATGGTCGAACTGAAGACCTCCGAAGAGATCGTCCTCATGCGCGAAGCGGGCCGCGTGGTCGCCCACGCGTTGGAGGCCGCACGAGAGACGGCCGCGCCCGGCCGCACCACCGCCGACCTGGACCGCGTCGCCGCGAAGGTCATCGCCGACGCCGGCGCGGACGCGCTCTTCCTCGGCTACCACCCCGCCTGGGCGCCGATGCCCTTCCCCGGGGTGGCCTGCGTGAGCGTCAACGACGAGATCGTCCATGGCGTCCCCTCCCCCCGACGGCTGGACGACGGCGACCTGGTGACCGTGGACTGCGGCGCCCGCCTGCGCGGCTGGTCCGCCGACGCCGCGATCAGCTTCGTGGTGGGCGAGGCCGACCCCGCCGACCTGGCGTTGATCGAGGCCACGGAGGCCGCCCTGGCCCGGGGCATCGCCGCGGCCCGACCCGACGCCCGTCTGGGCGACGTCGGACACGCCATCGCGAGGGACGCGCGCGCCGCCGGCTACGGGCTCACCGCCGACCACGGCGGACACGGCATCGGCCGCACCATGCACGAGGCCCCCGACGTGTCCAACGACGGTCGCCCCGGACGGGGGCTGAAGTTGCGTCCGGGGCTGACCATCGCCATCGAGCCGATGCTGGTGCGCGGCGGTTCGGACGGCTACGCCCACGCCGACGACGGGTGGACGGTGCTCAGCGACGACGGCACCCGCGCCGCCCACTGCGAGCACACCGTCGCCGTCACCGACGACGGACCCATGGTGCTCACCCTGCCCTGAACAGGCGGTCTACCCCGGTCTCACTCCAGGCCGGGGACCGCCAGTTCCAGGCGGGCGTGTTCGGTGTCCAAGGTCGCCATGACCCCCAGCGGAAGGGTGAGCTGGGCGGCGCAGTGACCGAACTCCAGCCCCCACAGCACCGGAACCCCCAGGTGGGAGAGTCGGTCGCGCATCAGGTCGGCGATCACCTCCGGGCTCGGTGGGCAGTCCGTCCAGGTGCCGATCGCCACCCCCCGCACCCCGTCCAACCAGCCGGTGCGCAGCAGGTGGGTGAGCATCCGGTCCACCCGGGCGGCGTCCTCGTTGACGTCCTCCAGGACCAGGATGCCGCCGTTGGTCGCCAGACGGCTGTGCGGCGTGGCCAACCCGTCGTTGAGCAGGCTCAGGTTCCCGCCGAACAGCACACCCTCGGCCCGACCCGGCACCAGCGCGCGCGCCCCCGGCGAGGTGAGCACCATCCGCTTCTCGGGGGTGAACAGGGTGGCGCGCAACTCCGCCTGAGCCACCTCGTCACCCACGAAGTAGAGGCTTCCCACCACCGGGCCGTGCACCGTCGTCACGCCCAGTTCGACGGCGAACGCCTCGTGCAGCGCCGTGATGTCGCTGAACCCGATCAGCGCCTTGGGTTCGGCCCGGCGCATCGCCTCGAAGTCCAACAGGTCCAACATCCGGTGCGCGCCGTCGCCGCCACGGGCGCAGAAGACCGCCCGAACGTCCGGGTCGCACCAGGCGTCCTGTAGGTCGGCGGCCCGGTCCCGATCGAGGCCCGCCAGGTAGGGCAGACTCGGATGCCGGTCGCGCACGTGCGGGGCCGATTCGACCTCCAGCCCCCACCCGGTGAGGATCTCCACCGACGCGTCCAACCGGTCGTCCGGTACCGGGCTGCACGGGGCCACCAACCGAACCCGATCGCCCTCACGCAGCCTCGGCGGCCGACGCAGTGTCGTCGGCCCGACCGCCGACGCCCCTCCACCCGTGAATTCCTCGCGCACCTCGGCCACAGACTCACCCACGTCGCTTCCCCCACTCCTCTGTCGTCGTCCCCTCCACCGGTCAGGAACGCAGGAAACCGTCCAGCACCCGCACCCCGAACCGCAGACCCTCCAACGGCACCCGCTCGTCCACCCCGTGCAGCAGCCCCGGGTAGTCCACCCCCTCGGGCAGACGCATCGGGGAGAAGCCGTAACAATCGATGCCCAGCCGCGAGAACACCTTCGCGTCCGTACCGCCGGCCAGGCACACCGGGACCACCCGCGCCTCGGGATCGTGGGCGGTCAGCGCGTTCCGAAACGCGTCGAAGGCCGACGAGTCCACCGGCGCGGCCACCGGAGGCGAATCGTGCGCGAACTCCCAGCTCACACCGTCCCCGGTCAGCTCGTCCATGGTGGCGGCGAACGCGTCCTCGCCACCGGGCAGCACCCGGCCGTCCACGCCCGCGGTCGCCTCTCCAGGTACCACGTTCACCTTGTACCCGGCCGAGAGCATCGTGGGGGTGGCGCTGTTGCGCACCGTCGGTCCCACCAGTGACGCGGCTGTGCCCAGACGGGCCACCAGGGCGTCCACCGCCTCGTTGGTGTCGGTGTCGCCCGGGATCCGCTCCGTGCCCAGGGCGTCGGCGATCGAGTCGATCGCCGAGCGCACCACCGGGGTCAGGTGCAGTGGCCAATCGTGCCGGTCGATCCGTGCCACGGCGGCGGCCAGCGCGCCCACGGCGTTGTCCCGCGGCGGTCTGGAACCGTGCCCGGCCGTGCCGTGCGAGCGCAAGGTCAGCCACGCGCTGCCACGCTCGGCCGAACCGATCGGATACAGCCGTACCGGAGCCCCGGCGGCGTCGCGGGTGTGCACCGTGTGGCCACCGCCCTCACCGATCGCCACCGCGCAGCCCTCGAACAGGTCGGCGTGCCCGCGCACCAGGTAGTCCGCCCCGTATGCGGCGCTGTCCTCCTCGTCGGCCACGAACGCCAACACGATGTCGCGGCGCGGTCGCAGCCCCAGCTTCGACCAGTACCGCACCACCGCGGTGACCATACCGATGGTGTTCTTCATGTCCACGGCGCCGCGACCCCACAGAGAAGGCGCGCCGGTGACCGGGCAGTCGGTGATCTCACCGGAGAACGGCGGCACCGACCAGTCGTGGGCGTCGGCGGGCACCACGTCCAGGTGGCCGTGCACCAGCAGGGCGTCGGCGTCCGGGTCGGTGCCGGGGACGCGCACCACCACGTTCGCGCGGCGGTCGGCGGACTCCAGGATCACGGGGGACAGGCCGGCGGCGCCGAGGGCCTCGGCCACGAACTCGGCGGCGGCGCGCTCGTCGCCCTCGCCCTTGCCGTGGTTCGTGGAGTCGCGTCTGATCAGCTCGCGGGTCAGGTGGATGGCGTCCTCGCCTGCCGCGACCAGCGCCTCTTCTCTGGCGCTGTCGGGCAGGGAAGTGTTGGTGTGGCCCACGGGCTCGGCCTTTCTTCGGGGTTTTCGGTGGTGGGAGGTGGTGAACCGTGCTCGGGGCAAGGGTCGGCCGTTACCGGGTCCCGGGCACAGTTCTACCGGTTGTCACGTGAGATTGTCCGGTGAACCGCCCGGAAGTGGGACTTCCGAACGGCCAGGATGGTTCAGCCGTAATCCTTCTCCATGTGGTTGGAGATCATCGTGGTGACGGTCTTGAACGCGCGGATCATCTCGTAGGCGTCGGGGGAGGTGTAACGGACCCTGAGCGCGCCGGTGCGGGTCACCCCCGGCACGATCGCCGCGGCCTGGGCGAGCTGGGCGGAGTCCACCTCGATCTCCATCGCCTTGGACGAGGGGTCGACCGGGTCGATCCGGCCGGCCAGCGTCATCGACCGTTCGGCGGCCTCGCGGATGTCGGCGGCGGTGCGCGCGGGCGGGCGGCAGCGCGCGGCGTACCGACTGACGTGGTCCTTCACCGCGACCGTGCGGGCGAAGGGCGCGTAGGACTCGGCGTCCTCGCAGGCCCGGTCGTCCCCGGTGACCAGGATGACGGGGGTTCCGTACTCGGCGACCACTGCGGCGTTGAGCCGGCCCTCGCTCGCGGGCTCGCCGTCCAGCCATACCCCGGTGATGGCGTTGGGAAGGTAGGTGTGGGCCAGCACCCCGTCGTCCCCGGCCCCACAGTGGTAGCCCAGGAAAACGATCCCGTCCACGTCACCGGTCTGCACACCCTCGATCATGGAGAGTTCCTTGTGCCTGCCGGTGATCATGGAGGCGCGCTCGTCCAGCTCCTCCAACAGGAGGTTGCGCATGGTGGAGTGAGCCTCGTTGACGAGGACCTCGGTGGCGCCGCCGTCGAAGAGTCCGGCGATGGCGGCGTTGACGTCGCTGGTGAACATCCCACGACAACGCTGCCACTGTTCGGTTCCGGGTTCACAGTCCGCGGGCCAGGTGACGCCCGTGGCGCCCTCCATGTCAGCGGAGATCAGGATCTTCATTCGGCAGAGCCTAGAGCCCGATCACCTCGCGGGGCCATAGGGGCGGGGCCGGGTTCGGTCAGTCGCCGCGGACCTGTTCCGGAATGGCCCACTGGAAGTGGAGGAAGACGTCGGGCACGCTGACGGGCGGCTCGGTGGGGAACGGGGGAAGGAAGAGGTCGGGCGGGCCCGTGGGCACCGTGTGGGCGCAGGGTTCGGGGACGAGTGGCCGCGCGCCGGCCCGGCCGACCTCCCGGATGCGTTCCACCTCGCGGCGCAGCACCGGACGGGGCACCACCACCTCCCAGCCACCGGGATCCTTCAGGGACCTGACCACGCGGACCGCCTCCAAGGCGGTGACCCGGCGGGCGTCGCGGTCGTCGAAGTGGCCCACCGTCACCGGCTCGTCGTCCGGGATCCGCACGTCCACCGCGACCATGCCCTGTGGCTCGTGATGGGGTTCCAGCGCGTGCAACCACTGGTGGGTCACCGCGTAGGAGGGAAGCATGGGGAAGCAGAAGACCCCGCGGACGTTCCCCTGTCCGGGGGAGGTGCGCACACCGGACCGTTGGACGAGGGCGATGTTGGCTCGGGGGGTCAGGTGGACGAAGAACGCCATGGGGTGGATCCCTGTCGGTCGGAGGTGTCAGCTGCCGATCTCACGAGCCTTGTACAGGGTTCTCAGTAGTACACGCGGGGCCGGAGACCCTTCGGCGCATGACTCGTACCCGAAGGTACGGGTGCTCTCGACCAGCGCGCTCAGATGCATGATTCAGAATTCTAAGCCCATGCACAGAGGAAGCGCTCCGACACCCCCTGTGAGCACACGCGCCCCAGGTCGTCGCGGAGACGGGTCGGGCCCCGGCGGCGCGGCCGGGGCCCGTGGGCTCGATGGGTCGCCTAGGGAAGGGTGAGGATCTCGGCGCCGGAGTCGGTGATGACCAGGGTGTGCTCGAACTGGGCCGTCCAGGAGCGGTCCGCGGTCACCGCGGTCCAGCCGTCCTCCCACAGGTCGTACTCGACCCCGCCCAGGGTGATCATCGGCTCGATGGTGAACACCATGCCCGGCTCCATGACCGTGGTGGCGCGCGGGTCGTCGTAGTGGGGGATGATCAACCCGGAGTGGAACTCCGGCCCCACGCCGTGGCCGGTGAAGTCGCGGACCACGCCGTAGCCGAACCGCTTGGCGTAGGACTCGATCACCCGGCCGATCACGTTGATCTGGCGCCCCGGACGGCACGCCTTGATGGCGCGCATGGTCGCCTCGTGGGTGCGCTCCACCAGCAGCCGGTTCTCCTCGGCGACGTTCCCCGAAAGGAAGGTGGCGTTGGTGTCGCCGTGCACACCGTCCTTGTAGGCGGTGATGTCGATGTTGACGATGTCGCCGTCGGAGAGCACCGTGTCGTCGGGGATGCCGTGGCAAATGACCTCGTTGAGGGAGGAGCACAGCGACTTCGGGTAGCCCTTGTAGCCCAGGGTGCTCGGGTAGGCGCCGTGGTCCAGCAGGAACTCGTGGCCGATCCGGTCCAGTTCGTCGGTGGTCACGCCCGGCTCGACGCGCTTGCCGATCTCCTCCAGGGCCTGCGCGGCGATCCGGCTCGCCACGCGCACGCGCTCGATCGTCTCGGTGTCGTGGACGTCGCCCAGGACGCCCTCCACCGGACGCTTCTTGCCGACGTACTCCGGGCGGACGATGTGCGAGGGGACCGAACGTTGCGGCGAGATGCGCCCAGGAACCAGCGGAGTAGTCATGGACACTGATTGTATTCGCGGGTGGAACCGGCGGGGCGCGACGACCGGTGTGAGGAGCACCCCAGGTGCGGGTAGATGCCCCACGAGAACGGCTAGAGAAAGGTGGGTCGGCTGTGGCGGACGTTCAGGACGACGGTTGGTGGTTCTGTCTGCGGCACGACGAGGTCGAACATGGGAAGGGCTGCCCCAACAGCCAGCGACTGGGGCCCTACCCGGACCAGGCGACGGCGTCACGGGCGTTGAGCATCGCCGCCGCACGCAACGAGGCCTGGGATGAACAAGAGGAGAACGAGGGTGACCGTTGAGCACGGCCCTGCGCGCTTCGCACCGAACCCCGTTCTGACAGGATCGGCCCCATGAGCGAAGAGAAGGCGCCGCAGGGCGTGGACATCACCGGGAAGACCATCGCCGTGCTCGGTGGCACCGGCGACCAGGGCCGAGGGTTGGCCCGCCGGTTCGCCCTGGCCGGACACACCGTCTACATCGGTTCTCGCAGCGCCGAGCGCGCCGCCAAGACCGCGAACGACCTGGTCGAGGGCGAGTCCGATCAGGTGCGGGTGCACGGGCTGGACAACGGCGAGGCCGCCGCCCAGGGCGACATCGTGATCGTCGCGGTGCCCTGGGACGGTCACCGGGAGTTGCTGGTCGCGTTGGCGGACAAGCTCGCCGGGAAGATCGTGGTGGACTGCGTCAACCCGCTCGGCTTCGACAAGAAGGGGCCGTTCGCGCTGGACGTGCCCGAGGGCAGCGCCGCCCAGCAGGCCGCCGAGGTGCTGCCGGGCAGCCGGGTCACCGCCGCCTTCCACCACGTGTCGGCGAAGCTGCTGCTGGACCCGGAGGTGGCCGAGATCGACCTGGACGTGCTGGTGCTGGGCGAGGACCGCGAGGCCACGGACGTGGTGCGGGCCCTGGCCGACAGCATCCCCGGGGCGCGTGGCGTGTTCGGTGGCCGGTTGCGCAACGCCCACCAGGTGGAGGCGCTGACCGCCAACCTCATCGCGGTCAACCGCCGCTACAAGACCCACGCCGGTATTCGTATCACCGGCCTGTAGTCGAATACGTGCGGCGCCGCTCATGGGGATTCGGGCGGCGCCGTCGCAGTTCGTGTTTCACAGCGCCTCTTGGTCCTCGGGAAACAGGGTCCTTGGGAAACAGGGCACTTGGGAAAGCGGCGGTGAAGTGTGTGGGGTACCGCCGGTTCAGCCACCTGGGATCGACGCCGGTGAGGGTGAGTGGGCGAAGGACCTCGTTCGCAGCGGCCAATAGGTCTGGGGTGGGGGACTCTCGGGGTTGTTGGGCGTTGTTCGGGTGGGTTGGTGGGGCGCCTCGGGTCGGGGCTCTTCCGGTGGCCTGGCGGGGAAGGAGGGAGAACCCACCCCCACCCCGCCCGACAACCCCAAGAGCAGAGACCTCAGGCGCCCCACCTGGAAGAATCACTCCTCGTCCTCCTCAAGCGGTGTGGCTATCGCGATGCTCCAGGCCCGGATTCCAACGGAAGCTCCGTGACGGTGAGTTCGAGGTCACGGATCATCGCCACGCTCAGCTGTCGGATCTGGAACTCGGTCACCTTCGCGCCGTGCAGCGAGGCCAGCCCGGAGAACCCCGACAAATCGCTCCCGCGCAGATCGGTGCCTGACATCTTGGTGCTCTTGATCTCCGCGCCGAAGGCGCAGTCGTCGAACACCGCGCCCCGAAGGTCACTCCGGACGATCCCCGTCTCCTTGAAGGAACAGTCGACGAACGCCACGTCACCGGTGGCCTTGACGTGTTCCCAACTCGCGTAGTCGAACTGGCATCCCTCGAACAGCACGTCGGTCATCGAAACGTACGACAGCGACACCCCCATCAGGCGCGATGCGGTGAACCGGCAACGGTGGAGGTCGACGCCGGTCAGACGGTGCGAGGTCAGGTCCACGGAGGAGAAGTGGGCGTTGGCGATCCGCTCCTCCTCCGGCTCGGAGGGATAGGGCCAGGCCCGCACCGTAGGCTCGTCGTCGCTGGGCAGGAGCACCTTCGCTCCCCGGATCTCGACGGTCTCCACGAACTTCCCTTCTTCGAGTCGTCACATGAGGAATGATCTTGCTCGCAGCGCCATGTTGGGCGCCCAAATGGGCGCTGCGAGCAAGATCATCGGGGGGGGGAGGGCTCAGGAGGCCCACTCCTTGACCTTCTCGATCAGCTTCGCGGGGTCCTCGCCGACCGGGGTGACGTTGAGGCGGGTGACCCCGGCGGCGCGGAAGGCCTCCACGCGCTCGCGCACGTACGACTCGGGGCCGACCAGGTTGGTCAGCTCCACGAACTCGTCGGGCACCGCCGCCGCGGCCTCGTCCTTCTTCCCGGCCAGGTACAGGTCCTGGATCTTCTCGGCGGCCTCCTCGTAGCCGTAGCGCTGGGCCACCGTGTTGTAGAAGTTCTTGCCCTTGGCGCCCATGCCGCCCACGTACAGGGCGATCATCGGGCGGGTGAACTCCAAGAGCTTCTTGACGTCCTCGCCCTCGCCGATGGCGAGCAGGCCGCCGGCGGAGATGTCGAGTTCGCCGAGGGAGGCGTCGCGCTTGGCCCTGCCCTGCTCCAGGGCCTTGCCCCACACCTTGTCGGCCTTCTCCGGGATGAACAGGTGCGGCAGCCACCCGTCGGCGATCTCGGCGGTCATCTCGACGTTCTTCATACCGAGGGAGGCCACGTAGATCGGGATGCGCGGGCGCACCGGGTGGTTGATGATCTTGAGCGGCTTGCCCAGGCCGGTGCCCTGCTCAGGCGGCAGCGGAAGGGTGAACACACCGCCGTCGTGGGTGAGACGCTCCTCGCGCGCCCAGATCTTGCGGCAGATCTCGATGGTCTCGCGGGTGCGGGCCAGCGGCTTGGTGTAGGGAATGCCGTGGAAACCCTCGATGACCTGTGGTCCGCTGGCGCCCAGGCCGATGATGGCACGGCCGTCGGAGAGGTAGTCGATCCCCGCTCCGGTCATCGCGATGAGGGCGGGGGTCCGGGTGTACATGGGCAGGATGGCCGAACCGATCTCCACGCGTTCGGTCCGGGCGGCCAGGTAACCCATGAGGGTGGGGCTGTCGTAGCCGTAGGCCTCGGCGACCCACACGGTGTCCAGGCCGGCCTTCTCCAGTTCGACGACCTGGTCGACGGCGGCCTTGGGCTCGCCCGCGTACTGGAGCGGCATCGAGATGCGCATCTGCTGTCCTCCCGGTGGGGCCGGGGCCCGGCCCGTGGCGATGGTGGCGATCCTGGTATCGCGTCACTGTACTGCCGAACGGCATTCGGGCCGTGACGCGCCTCACGGCTCCCGGGGGTGCGGGCACCACTGACGCCCAAGACTTCTTGGCCAACAACTCTTGGCCAAGAAGTCTTGGGCGTCTATCGTGGGGTCATGTCCGACTCTCACGACCCCGCCGACCACCGACCCGCCCCGCACGACCCCTTCGAGAACGCCGCGCACCTCGACGCGCGCTCCCTGCGTGGGCTGGCCCACCCCCTGCGCATGCGCGTCTACCAGCTGATCCAGAAGGCGCCCGCCACCGGTAAGGCCATCGCAGAACGGCTCGGCATCTCCTCGGCCTCGGCCAGCTACCACCTGCGCCAACTGGAGACCTACGGGTTCATCGCCGAGGATCCCGACCTCGGCACGAGCCGTGAACGCTGGTGGCGCGCCGCCCACAAGGGCTTCCGCCTGCCCGAACACCTGGACACCGAGGCGCCCGAACTCACCACCACGCTGCGCCACGCCATCGCCGCCCGCTGGTCCGAACGCCTGGCCGCCGCCGTGAATCTGTGGTCCGCCCAACCGGAGGGATGGCGCGAGGCCCAACTCATGGCCGACCGCACCGTCGACCTCACCCTGGACCAGATGGAACGCTTCCGCGTCGAGGTGGTCGAACTTCTGAACCGTTACTCCGACGAGGGCGGACCAGGGGAGCGCACCGTCAACGTCCAGTTCGGCGCCTTCCCCTCACCGGACCCCGACGACGACCGGGCCCCCGAGACCGACTCGCCCCCCGGCTCCGCGGAGGAAACACCATGAGACCCGTGACCGGCCTGGTCGCCGCCCAGGCCTGCGCCTACATCGGCACCCGCCTGGCCATGATCGCCATCCCCTGGTTCGTCCTGGAGACCACCGGCAGCCCCGCCCACATGGGTCTGGTCACCCTGTTCGAGATGGGCGCCTACACCCTGGCCCGGCTGTTCGTCGGCCCCGTCCTGGACCGGGTGGGCCAGCGCGCCGTCAGCATCCGGGTGGACCTGCTAGCGGCCCTCACCCTGGTCACCGTCCCCGTGCTGTTCACCGCGGGCCTGCTCCCCTTCCCGGTCCTGCTCGCCCTGGTCACCGTGATCGGCCTGGCCACGGGCCCCTCCGAGGCCGCGAAGGTGTCGTTGGCGCCGTTCGTGGCCCGCGCCGCCGGCGTACGGGTGGAACGGGTCACCGGACTCACCGGCACCGTCGACCGGCTCTCCACGACGGTCGGACCCATCGCCGCCGGCGCCGTGATCGCCGCTCTCGGCGCGCTCACCGCCCTGTACCTGAACGCCGCACTCATGTTGGCGGCGGCCGGGATCATGGCCGTGATGCTGCGCCGCGACACCGAGACCGCCGGGCACGCGGAGGGACCCGACCCGGAGGCCGACCACGGCTACCTGACCCGGTTGCACGTCGGGTGGCGCGCCATCTGGGACGATCTGCCGCTGCGCACGCTGACGACGATGATCCTGGTGACCAACGTCGTGGACGTCGCGGTGATGAGCCTGGTGCTGCCGATCTGGGCCCACGAAGGGGGTTGGGGGCCCGAGGGGGTCGGGTTGGTGGCGGGAGCGCTCGGCGGCGCCTCGGTGCTCGGCTCCCTGGTCGCCGCCTGGATCGGCCACAGCCTGCCCCGGCGCGCGACCTTCTTCGTGGCCCTGGCCGTCGCCGGCCCGCCCCGCGTCCTCGTGTTGGCCCTTGACGTACCGCTCTGGGGCGTCCTGGTGGTCTGGGGTGTGTCCGGGCTGTTCGGCGGGGTCATCAACCCGATCCTGTCGGCGCTGATCTTCGAACGCCTGCCCGCGAACATGGTGGGCCGGGGCGTGTCGATGGTCGGCGCCCTGACCCGGGTCGGCGCGCCGATCGCCGCACCCGGTATCGGGGTGGCGATCGGCGCACTCGGGGTGGCCCCGGTCCTGATGGCGGGGGCGGCGGTCTACCTGGCGGCCGTCCTGCTGCCCGTCTTCGGCCGCTCCGCCCAAGGACTGACGCGGCCTCCGGAGGAACCGGAGACCGCACCCGAACGCGCCTCACTCTGATCGGGTGGGGCACGTTCCTACTCGGGCTCGTCGCCGGTGACCAGGGGGAGCGACTCGTCGGCCGTCCAAGCCGTCATCGAACCGTCGTAGACCGCCACGTCCTCGCGACCGGCCAGGGCCAGCGCGTGAGCCACACCGGTGGCCGCGATCCCGCCGCCGCAGTAGGTGACGGGCGTGACGCCGGGGTCGAGCAGCCCCTTGGCCGCGAACAGGGTCCGCAGCTCGTCCGCCGACTTGAGCGTTCCGGTGGCGGGGTCGGTGACCTCGCTGACCGGAAGGTTGATGCTGCCGGGGATGTGCCCGGCGCGGGCGTAGCTCTTCTTCTCGCCGCTGTAGGTCTTCGGGTCCAGGACGTTGACCAGGATCGTGTTCGGGTCGCCCATGGCCGCCCGGACCTCCTCGGTGGAACGCAGCAGTTCGGGGCGTCGGCGCGCCTCGAAGGTCCGTGCGGTGGGGGCCGGCGACGCGACGTCGGTGACCGGATGACCGGCCGCCTTCCAGGCGTTCAGCCCGCCGTCCAGGACCTCCACGTCGTCGAAGCCCTCCAACCGCAGGTGCCACCACAGGCGTGTGGCCCAGAAACCGTTGGACTGGTCGTAGACCACCACCCGCGCGCCCGGGCCGATCCCCAGGGCGCCCGCGCTCGCAGCGAACCGTTCCGAGGACGGGACGGTCCACGGCGCCGGGGCGTCGGGGTCGGCGAAGTCGGTCAGCAGGTCCGCGAAGTGGGCGCCTGGGATGTGCTCGGCGCCGAAGGTGGCCCGTCCCGACTCCACGGTGTAGGGGCCCTGCTCGGGCATGCTCAGGTGCGTGGTGGCGTCCAGGAGGACGAGGTCCTCGTCGTTCAGGTGCTCCGCCAACCAGGCCACGCCCACGGTCGGCGCGGTGTTCGGTGCCATGTCCGCAAATCCCCCTTGGTTCTGACAGCTTCGCAGAGCATCAACCTCACGCGGCTCACACTTGTTCCGTCCCCGCGCGTGAGGACCCCCGCACACGAGAACGCCGGCCGGGAGAGACCCGGCCGGCGTTCGTGGAGCGTGGTGTCGGCCCTCCGGCGGAAGGTCAGCTCTTGTAGGTGTGTTCCTCGGCCGGGAAGGCGCCGTTGACGACCTCGTCGGCGTAGGAGGTCGCGGCCTCGCGCAGCGTCTCGCCCAGGTTCGCGTAGGTCTTGACGAACTTGGCCACCCGAGGGCTCAGCCCGGCCATGTCCTGCCAGACCAGTACCTGCGCGTCGGTGCCGGCGCCCGCGCCGATGCCGACGGTGGGGATGGACAGCTGCTCGGTGACCTGAGCGGCCAGGTCCGAGGGGACCGCTTCCAGGACGAGGGCGAACGCGCCGGCGCGCTCCATTTCCTTGGCGTCCTTGAGCAGGGCCGCGGCGGCCTCGCCCCTGCCCTGCACCCGGTAGCCGCCCAGGGTGTTGACCGACTGCGGGGTCAGGCCCACGTGCGCCATCACCGGGACGCCGGCGGACACCAGCATCTCCACCTGCGGGGCGACGGAGTGGCCGCCCTCCAGCTTCACGGCCTGGGCGTTGCCCTCCTTCATGAAGCGCGACGCGGTCTCCAGCGCCTGCTGGGGGGAGCCCTGGTAGGAGCCGAAGGGGAGGTCGGCCACGATCAGGGAACGCTTGGTGGAACGGGCCACCGCCGCGGTCAGTGGGACGAGCTCGTCCACCGTCACCGGCACGGTGGACTCGTAGCCGTAGACGACGTTGGCGGCGGAGTCGCCGACGAGGAGGACGGGGATGCCGGCCTCGTCGAAGATCCGGGAGGTGAGGGCGTCGTAGGCGGTCAGCATCGGCCAGCGCTCGCCGCGCTCCTTGGCGCGGGCCAGGTCGCGGATGGTGACGCGTCGGTTGGTGACCCCGCCGTACAGGGCGTTCCCGGCGGAGGGGGTCTGGGCCGTGTTGCTCATGATGTTCTTCCTCCGTTGTCTCGAAGCACCGCTGTGGGTGTCCCCGGACGTGTGGACGAGAAGGGTTGTCGTGCGCGCGTGTGCGCGGGTGTTCCCCGGAGGGAACGGCGTGCTCGTGCGGGATGTTCCCCAACGCGGCGTTCCCTTGCCCCCGGCCGAACCGGTAGGGGGAGAACAGGCGTGCGAGGGTCGCACACGAGCATCATCCCACGCGGAGCATGCCGATTTCGACCCGGGGCGGGGGCCGAATTCACATCGTCGAACAGCCGGGGTATCGCCTGTGGTGTCGTGGAGGCAGGGCGATCGTCCGATCGTCGCACGGGATGTTCCGTGAACTTATGTGAGTGTGTTCCCGCCGATCGGCCCGTCTTCGAGAGGTGCGGCCAGGTGAGACGTGCCTCACCCCCGCCTACTAGCATGGCGAGGCGCCTGGTGGACGGGCGTCGTGATGGAGAGGTGTCCTCTTTGGATCAGCGGACGGCGTACCGGCGCAGATGGGGTGGGCTCGGGGTGCTCATCATCTGCCTGTTGGTGGTCGTGGCCGACAACACGATCCTCAACGTGGCCCTGCGGACCCTCTCCGACCCGGTGGACGGGGTGGGGGCGAGCCAGGCGCAGTTGGCGTGGGCGATCAACTCCTACACGCTGGTGTTCGCCGGGCTGCTGTTCACCTTCGGCGTCCTGGGGGACCGATGGGGGCGCAGGCGGTTGCTGGCGTGGGGGCTGGTCGTGTTCGGTGCGGCCTCGGCGCTGTCGGCGTACTCGCAGAGCCCCGAACAGCTGATCGCGGCGCGCGCCGTGATGGGTTTTGGCGCCTCCATGGTGATGCCGCAGACCCTGTCGGTGATCACCAACGTGTTCCCCTCCCAGGAGCGCGGCCGGGCGATCGGGATCTGGGCCGGGGCGGTGGGCCTGGCGATGGCGATCGGGCCGTCGGCGGGCGGTCTGCTGCTGGAGAACTTCTGGTGGGGCTCGATCTTCCTGGTGAACGTGCCGTTCGTCCTGGTCGGGCTGGCGCTGATGTTCGTGCTCATCCCCGAGTCCCGGGACGAGCACGCGGGTCGCCCGGACGTGGTGGGCGTGCTGCTGTCCATCCCCGGTCTGGTGCTGCTGATCTACGGGATCATCACCGCGGGGGAGCGGGCGTCGCTGACGGACTGGGACGTCTACGGGGCCCTGCTGCTGGGGGTGGCGGTGATCGTGCTGTTCCTGGTGCACGAGTCGCGGGTCCCCAACCCGTCGTTGGACGTGCGGTTCTTCCGCGACCCGAGGTTCAGCGTGTCCATCGCCACGATCATGGTGCTGTTCTTCAGCATGGCCGGGATCATCTTCTTCCTCAGCTTCTACTGGCAGAGCGTGCGCGAGTTCTCCCCGTTCATCGCGGGCCTGCTGGTATTGCCCGCGGCCATCGGGCAGATGGTGTTCGCGCCGCTCAGCCCCACCCTGGTCCGGTGGGTGGGTGCGCGCACCCTGGCCGCCATCGGTATCGCGACCGTGTGTTGCAGCTTCCTGTTCTACACACGGATCGAACAGGACACCCCGCTGCCGCTCATCATCGTGTTCTTCTTCCTTCAGGCGTCGGCGATGGCCGTGGTGCTCACCCCCGCCACGGACGCGATCATGTCGTCGGTGCCGCCGGGCAAGGCCGGTGCCGCCTCGGCGGTGCAGAACACCGTGCGGCAGGTCGCCACTGCCATGGGGGTGGCCGTCCTGGGTGCGGTCATCTCCTTCCACTACCGGTCGGCGATGGCGCCCACGTTGCGGCGGGTGGCGGATGAGACCGACTCCGATCCCGAACAGGTCCGGGGTGCCGGGGAATCGATCGAGGGCACGATGGCCTTCGCCCGGACACTGGGCGAACAAGGGGTGGCCTTGGTCACGCCGGCCAAGGAGGCCTTCTTGGAGGGGTTGCACCTGGCCGCGACGGTCTCGCTGGTCTTCGGGCTGGTGGGCCTGCTGGTGGTGCTGGTGTGGATGCCGCGTGGTGCTCCCGCCGTGCGCCGGGGCGACGACGCGAGTCCGGGACCGGAAGGGGAGGAGCATCCTCGGAGCGGCCGTGAGAGTGGTGGGTGAACCGGATCCGAGCAAGGTCACCGCACACGACCTACCATGGGCGACATGCGTCTGACCGCCTTCACCGACGTCTCCCTGCGCCTGGTCATGCGGCTCGCCGTCGCCCGGGAGGGTGAACTCCTGACCACACGTGACGTCGCGGGCATGTTGCACGTGCCCTACACGCACATGGCCAAGGCCGTGGCGCGCATGTCGGAGATGGGCCTGGTCGAGGCCCGACGCGGACGCGGTGGCGGGTTGCGGCTCACCGATGCCGGCCGGCGCTCCTCGGTGGGCGCGATCGTCCGTGAGCTGGAGGATCCGGGCGACCTGGCCGGTTGCGAGGATGATCCACCCTGCCCGCTGCGCGCCGCCTGCCGGCTGCGCGTGGCGTTGTGGCAGGCGCGTGAGGCCTTCTACGTCTCCTTGGACGGGGTGTCCGTGGAGTCCCTGGTGAGCTCGCCCACACGACAGACGCTCACTTTGCTGCGCGAGGATGGTTCAACGGTCTAAAAGCCGCTCTGACCTGGTCTTATTCTTAACCGGACCCCGGTGATGGGTGTCTGATTCACGCGTTTAATATGCATTTCAGATACCAATTATCGATGCTGGGACTCGGTCCCGGCTCAGGAGGAAGCGTGCTCTCCAACGAGTCCGCGGCCACGGTCCGCGCCACGATCCCCGCCGTCGCCGGAGCCCTCGACGACATCACCGCCCGGTTCTACGACACGATGCTCGGCGAACGCCCGGAGCTCCTCGACGGGCTGTTCAACCGCGGCAACCAGGCCAGCGGCGAACAGCGCAAGGCCCTGGCCGGGTCGATCGCCGCCTTCGCCACGATGCTGTTGGAGAATCCGGACGAGCGCCCCGACGCCCTCCTGTCCCGCATCGCGCACAAGCACGTCTCCCTCGGCATCACCGAGGACCAGTACGTGATCGTGCACAGGTACCTCTTCGGCGCCATCGCGCACGTTCTCGATGACGCGGCCACTCCCGAGGTCGTCGCCGCATGGGACGAGGTGTACTGGCTCATGGCAGGCGCCCTCATCGCCATGGAGGCGGGCCTATACCAACAGTCCGGCGGCCGCGACGTATGGCGCCCCTGGAAGGTGACCGAACGCCGCGAACAGACCGCCGACGCGGTCACCCTCACCCTGGAGCCCGGTGACGGCGCCCCCGCCCCCGACTTCCGGCCCGGCCAGTACGTGAGCGTGCGGGCCCGGATGCCCGACGGCGTCCACCAGGCGCGCCAGTACTCCGTCTCCGGTTGGGACGGCAGCCGCAGACTGATCACCGTCAAGCGCCTGCGCGCGGGGGAGTGGAACCCCGCCGGCGAGGTCTCCACCCTCCTGCACGGCACCGCCGCCCCCGGCGACACCCTCATGGTCTCCACCCCGGCCGGCGACGTCACCCTCTCCGACGGCGACCACCCCCTGGTCCTGGTGTCGGCCGGCATCGGCTGCACCCCGATGGCGGCCATGCTCCGTCACCTGGTCGAACACGCCGCCGACCGTCGGGTGGTCGTCCTGCACGCCGACCGCACTCCCGCCGACCACGCCCACCGCGAGGAGCTCAACGAGCTGATCGAGCGGCTGCCCGGCGCCACCGCCCACATCTGGTACGAACAGGACCACACCGACGCGGGCGAGAGCACGGACGTCACGGTACGTTCCGGCACCATGGACCTGGGCCCGATCGAGGTCCCCGAGGGGGCCGAGGCCTACCTGTGCGGCCCGCTGCC
This sequence comes from Nocardiopsis sp. NPDC006832, assembly GCF_040635885.1. Taxonomy (NCBI): domain Bacteria; kingdom Bacillati; phylum Actinomycetota; class Actinomycetes; order Streptosporangiales; family Nocardiopsidaceae; genus Nocardiopsis; species Nocardiopsis sp. NPDC006832. The sequence goes on from NZ_JBEYLC010000033.1 coordinate 42,022, forward strand.
GTTCATGCGCGGGGTCCGCGCCGGGCTGTTGGACGGTGGAGTGTCCGCGCGCCGGGTGCACTACGAGGTGTTCGGTCCCGACCTCTGGCTCGGCCAGAACTGACCGGTGCGGTGGGCGCGTGTCCCCGGACACGCGCCTTCGCCACCTCTGCCGGTAGCCGAAACCCCCGGCCTCGGGCGAAACCGGGTGCAAGGGGACGGCCCGACCGGACATACTCGACACCATGCGGCTTCACGATCCCCCCACCGTGTTCGTCGGGCGCCACGCCCAGCTGTCCGCCCTGACCGAGGACGGGCGTCGTACCCGGCGGGAGGGCGCCCGCACCGCCCTGGTCTGCGGCGAGGCCGGAGTCGGCAAGACCCGCCTGCTGGAAGAACACCTGCGCGGCCTCCCGGAGACCCGCGTCGCCGTCGGAGGCTGTCTCGAAGTCGGCTCCGACGGCCTCCCCTTCGCCCCCTTCACCACCCTGCTGCGCGAACTCCTGCGCTCCGGTGGGCCCACCACCGACCCCGTCGTCGACCTCGGTCGGTTGCTCCCCGAACTCGGTGGGTCGGGCGGCGGAACCGACGAGGGCAGGGCCCGCCTGTTCGAGTCGGTCCTGACGTTCCTGGAGGAACGAGCCCGCCCCGACGGGCTCACCCTCGTCCTGGAGGACCTGCACTGGGCCGACGCCTCCACCCGTGACCTGTTGGTCTTCCTGTTGCGCAACCTCGGACCCACCCCCGTCCACCTGCTGGTGAGCGTGCGCACCGACGACCTGCACCGCGCCCACCCACTGCGCCGGCTGCTGCCCGAGCTACAGCGCTTGTCCGGGGTCCGCCGCCTGGACGTGGAACCTCTCTCCCGTGAGGAGGTCGACGCACAGGCCACCGCGCTGCGCGGAGCCGGCCTAGACCCCGCCGACCTGGACCTGCTCTGGGAACGCAGCGGCGGCAACCCCCTGTTCGTCGAGTCCCTGCTGAACGGCCACGACCCGGCCGGGGCGGCGCTTCCCGACGGTCCCCGCGACCTGCTCCTGGCCTCGATCGAGTCCCTCCCCGAACCCACCCGTCACGTTCTCGGCCTGGTCGCCACCGCCGGGAGTCGGGTCGCGCACACCCTGTTGGCCGCCGTGGCCCGTCGCGCCGGGATCACCGAAGAGGAGCTGGAGGACGCGCTGCGCCCGGCCATCGACGCCAAGGTCCTGCGCACCACCGAGGACGGCTACGTGTTCCGGCACGCCCTGCTCGCCGAGGCCGTCCACGCCGACCTGCTGCCCGGTGAACGAGTGCGCGCCCACCGTCGCTACGCCGAGGCGCTTCGGCGCGGCGTGCCCCGCGTGTCCGAACGCGAACGGGCGGTCCAGCTCGCCCACCACGCCCACGCCGCGCACGATCAGCCCCTGGCCCTGGAGACGGCGTGGAGCGCCGCCGACCAGGTCGCCGCCGTCGACGCCTACCCCGAACAGCTGGCCCTGCTCGAACGGGTCCTGGAACTGTGGGAGCAGGTTCCCGACGCCGGTGAGCGCACCGGGCTGCAACGCGTGGACGTCCTGGTCCGCGCCGCCCAGGTGTGCCTGGTCGCCGGATCGGTCCGTCGTGCCATCGACTACGCCGACGACGGTCTGACCGAACTCGGGGTCGGCGGTCTGTACGGGAAGAGTGTCGAGGAGGACCCGCCGGCCGAGGCCGAACGCATCGCGCTGCTGCGTCACGCCCGTGCCCTCGCCCTCAAGGAGATGGGTCTGGACGGGGCACTGGAGGAGCTGGCCGACGCCTCCACGCTGTTGCCCGATGATCACCCCGAGGGTGCCGCGATCCTCGCCACCTTCGCCGCCACCCTCATGGTGCGCGGCCATCACCAGCACGCCGAGTTCGGCGCCCGTCGCGCCCTTCCCATCGCCCGCGAGCTGGGCGATCGGCGCAGCGAGGCCGACGCGCTCATCACCCTGGGTTCCCTGTTGGAGGACAAGGAGAGCGGCAGCGGGCTGAACGTACTGGGCAACGGCATCCGCATCGCCCGCGAAGCAGGTGGCATCCAGGCCGAGATCCGAGGACTCACCAACCTCGGCGGGGTCCTCAAGAACCATGGACGGCTGGAGGCGAGCGCCGAGGTGGCCCTGGAAGGGCTGCGCCGCTGCCGGGAGCTGGGTCTGACCCGTACCAAGGGCGGCGTCTTCACCTACGGGCTGGCCGTCACCCGTTTCAACCAGGGCCGGTTCGACGAAGCCGAAGACCTCCTGGACGGGATCGACGACACCTCGATCACCCGGGCCCGCGCCCTGGTCCTGCGCATGCACCTGGACCTGTACCGCTGGCGACCGGACGCCGTGCGCGCCGCCACCGGCCACTTCCGCCGGCTGTTGCCCGAACCCGACAGCTCCCCGTTGGAACACCTGCCGGTGCACATGGTCCTGCAACAGATCGCCCTGTACGAGGGGCGTCTGGAGGACGCCGGGCGGATCTCCCTGACCATGCTCACCAAGGCCCTCGGCGAGCGCGGAGTCCTCTCCAACACCCAGGGCCTGTACCGCTCCATCCTGCCCTGGCACGCCGCCGTCGCCGCCCTGCTCAGAGACGAACCCGAAGAGGAACCCAAGCGGCTGGCCATGCGGATCGAGGAGGCCCTGGACACCCTCCCGCCCGACGTGATCCACTCCGACGCCCCGGCCGCCGACCTGGCCGCGCGCGCCTGGCGCAGCCACGACGCCGTCGCTTCCCTTCGCCTGTTCGAACGGGCCCTGAGCGAACTCGCCCCCACCGGGCTGGTCGTTTCCACCGCCGAGTACCACCTGGGCGCCGTCCGCGCCGCCCTGCGAGCCGAGGACCGGGCCGCAGCGATCCGGCACCTGGAGGCCCTGCACACCCTCGCGGTCGAACACGGAATGGTCCTGTTCGAGCGTGAAGCGCTGCGTCTGCGCGCCCGCCACGCCCTGCCCGGACCGGGTGAACGTCCCGCGACCGGGGCGGCACCCGAACCCGCTGCCCTCACCGGGGGTCCCACCCCGGCCCGGGCGGCCACCCCGATGGGGCTGACCCGGCGGGAACTGGAGGTCCTGGTCGAGGTGGCCAAGGGTTCCAGTAACCGGGAGATCGGCCGGGCGCTGTTCATCTCCGCCAAGACCGTGAGCGTGCACGTCACCAACCTGATGACCAAGTTGGAGGTGTCCAACCGCACGGCCGCCGCCGCCAAGGGCCGGGAACTGGGCCTGCTGTGAGTGCGGGCCGGGGCAGGAGAGGTCAGGCGGTGTGGCCGGTACGGGTTCGGAGGGCGCGGACGTGCTGCTCGTGGACGCGGTAGTAGGTGCGCACGAGGTCGTCTCGGGCAGTCGCGGTGGAGGGTTCCAACGCGTGCGCATGGCCGTGGGAGAGACGGAGGGTCGGCAACAGTGCCCAGGGCGTGTCCGAGGTCGAGTACATGGTCCGGGAAGAGGCCGGGAGCGGAGTCGGGCGCTGGAGGTCGACGGGGCGGCGGGGGCGGGGGATGAACGGGCCGAACTGGTCCGGGGCCTGTGCGGTGGCTGCCGGACGGGCGGAGGTGTGCTCGGGCAGGGTGTAGCGGCGGACCCGGCGGGATCGGCGCCGGTATTCGGCGGCCAGGGTGCGCAGGTAGCCGGAGGGGTCGGCGTGCAGCCCGCCGCAGGGACGGAGCAGGCGCACCAGGGTGCACAGGGCGGCGGTAACGTACGTCATGACAGCGCTCCTTAGTGGCGTTGTCCGGGCCCGGGGTGTTACAGCACCGCCGGGCCGCTTCGGTTGTCAGGACCCCGCGTGTCCGTGCGGGGCGGGCCCCGGTGTGGCGGGGGCGGGGCGCTGGTGTTTCTTGGGTCAGTGGGGTGTTCCGGTCAGGGGTCAGGGCCTGCGGGGTAGGGGCGGGGCGAACCCGGCGAACTCCTCGACCACCTCGTGCACCAGTCGGCGGATCTGAGTCCGGGGGATGTAACGCCAGGTGCGGCCGTCCCGGGACTGGTAGCCCCAGTGGCTGTGGTCCTTCAACCCGAGGGCGACGTTGCCCAGGTAGGCGGGGCCGACCAGGGCGCGTTCGAGGTCAGGGCCGTGGGTCCAGGGGAAGCGTCGCCACTCCACGGTGAAGGTCAGCCCCCGCATCTCCCGGAAGGCGTGCAGGGCCTCGGCCCGAGGGTCGGTGTTCTGGCTCTGAGTGTTTCGGGTGGTCCGCGTCTGCCGCTGTCCAAAAACGTCCATGACCCCAGCCTCAGCCCGACGACTTTTGTCGCCTAGGTCATGGCAATGTTTCTCGTTAGACACTCCTCGCTCGTGTTGCCAGTGTGTGATCCTGTGTCATGTGAATGACTTTCAAAGAGAGCTTCGTCGTTTGCGCAAACAGAACGGTCTCACGCAGGCGCAGGTCGCCGGCCATGTCGGCTACGTGCCTTCGGCAGCTTCTAACTGGGAAAATGGTCGAACGACACCAGATGAGGAAACTGCGAAGAAACTGGACGAACTCCTGGGGGCGCGGGGTGGTCTACTTCGGGTCCTTCGGGACGTGACACAGACTTCGGGTGCACCTCCATGGTTACGTGATGATGATCAGCTATCTCGACAGGCTGTGACGATCGAGGTCGTCACACCCGTGTTGGTTCCCGCGATTCTGGAGTCGCCGCTGTACGCGCGTTATGCCTTGGCGGAGGGCAGGCCATCCGACCCGATGGGTGTCATCGATGAACTGGTGAAAATCCGTTGCTCGCAGCTGTCCCGTCTGGATCCCGGGCTGAGAGTGTTCGCGACCTTCCCTGAGGCGGGACTTGCGGGAGTGCCGGCTACTGCGAGGAAAGAACAGGCGGCTCACCTGCTGGACCTCGTTTCGACCGACCGGGTAAGGGTCAACATGGTTCCGGCCGGCAGCATCCTTGCCGGTGTGACGTCGCCCTTCCAGATCTACAAGCTGAGGGACGGCTCTCGGGTGGCGACTTCGGAGCATACGAACGGGAGTATCGTGGTGAACGAAGCCCGTGGTATTCAGCGGTTGCAAGACCTCGCACGCACCGCTCTGGGTAGTGCCCTCCCCGTAGACGACACCCTTCGCAGATTGAAGGAGATCAGTGATGAGTGACTGGCTAAGGTCGACGTACTCCCAGAACGGGGGGCAGTGTGTTGAGGTCGCTGTCGCTCCCGGTCACGAGGTTGTTGTGGAGAACAAGAGCGCTGAGGGCGAGGTCTTCGTGGTCCGTGATTCCAAGAACCCCGATGCCGCTCCGTTGGTCTTCACCCGCGCTGAGTGGGATGCCTTCGTGGAGGGTGTCAAGGACGGGGAGTTCGACGCCGAGCGCCTGCTCTCCGCCCTGATCGGCTGACCCAGCCCCCCCGGAGTACCCGGCCCGGGGCAGGGAACTGGGCCTGGTCTGAGGGACACCGAAGCGACCTCGCGCCGGGCATACTGACCACTATGTCCCCCTCAGCGCACTCCGTCCTCGTGGGCCGCGAGCCCCATCTCGATCGCCTCCGCACCGATGCCCGCCGGGCGCTGGAGGGGGAGTCTCGGGCCACCCTGCTGTGCGGGGACGCCGGGATCGGCAAGTCCCGGCTGCTGGCCGAGTACCTGGACCGCACACCCATGGGGCGGACCGCGCTCGGGGCATGCCTGGAGTTGGGCACCGAGGGCATCGCCTACGCCCCCTTCACCGCCCTGCTACGTCACCTACTGCGCGCCGAGGACGGCGTCCCAGAGACCGGATCACAGCTCACGCGTTTGCTCCCCGGTCTGGGTGAGGACATCGGACCGGATGCCGGGGACAACGGCCGGGCCCGTCTGTTCGAGGCGGTGCTGACCTTCCTGGAGGAACGGGCCCGCCCCGAGGGACTCGCCCTGGTGGTGGAGGACCTGCACTGGTCGGACGCCTCCACCCGCGACCTGTTGGTCTTCCTGCTGCGCAACCTGCACACGGCCCCGGTGCACCTGGTGGTGTCGGTGCGTACCGACGACCTGCACCGCACCCACCCGCTTCGGCCCCTCCTGCCGGAACTGGAACGGCTCCCCCGGGTCACCCGGATGGACCTGGCCCCCCTCACCCGCCCGGAGGTGGGCCGGCAGGCCGCCGCGCTGGCGGGGACCGCCCTCACCGAGACCGACCTGGACCTGCTGCACGACCGCAGCGGCGGCAACCCGCTGTTCGTCGAGTCCTTCGTCGGCACGGCCGGCGACGGCGGGGTTCCCGAGGGGCCGCGCGACCTCCTGATGCGCCGGGTGGAACCCCTGCCGGAGACCGCCCGCAGGGTCCTGGGACTGGCGTCGGTCGCCGGGGACCGGGTCGACCACGCGCTGCTCGCCGAGGTGGCCGAACGTTCCGGGGTCGAGGAGGACGAGTTGGACGAGGCGCTGCGCCACGCGGTGGACGCCCAGGTCCTACGGGCCACCGAGACCGGTTACGTGTTCCGGCACGCCCTGCTCGCCGAGGCGGTCAAGGCCGACCTGTTGCCCGGCCAGCGGGTACGCGCCCACCGTCGCTACGCGGAGGTGCTCGACACCGATGTCCCAGGGTTGCCCCGTGCGGAGACGGTCGCCCAACTCGCGCATCACGCCTACGCCGCCCACGATCACCCGCGCGCCCTGGCCGCGGCGTGGGAGGCGGCGCAAGGGGCCTTGGCCGCCACGGCGCACCCCGAACACCTCGAACTCCTCGAACGAGTGCTGGAGCTGTGGGAACTGGTGCCCGACGCCGCCGCTCGGCTCGACCTGGACCGCGGCGCCCTGCTGTTGCGGGTGTGCCTGGCCGCCCAGGTCGCCGGTGACCTGCGACGTTCGGTCGACCACGCCACGGACGGGTTGGCCGAGCTCGATCCCACCATCGAACCCGAAACGGAGGCCCGTCTGCTCGTGGCCCGCGCCCGCGCCTACAAGGACCTGGGTCGCCTCGCCGCTTTGGACGACATGCGGGCCGCCGCCGGGCTGCTGCCCAAGGGGCACTTCGAACAGGCGTCGATCGGTGCCGCGACCGCCTCGGTCCTGATGCTCCAGGGGAACGGAGCCGAGGCGGAGAAGGCCGCCCGGGGCGCCATCGACCTGGCCCGTCGTGTGGGGGACCGGGCGAGTGAGGCCGACGCCCTGGTCACTCTGGGTTCTCTGCTGGACGTCACCGGCTCGGACGAGGCCCTCGAACTGTTGCGCGAGGGCATTCGTATCGGCAGGGAACTGGGTGAGGTCCAGGTGGAACTTCGGGGGCTCAACAACATGGCGAGCAACCTGGCGCTGCGCTTGGAGTACGAAGAGGCGCTGGAAATGGGATGGCGAGCCCTGGACCGGTGTGCCGAACTGGGGATCCTGCGCAGTCAAGGCGGTGGTTACGCCAACGGGATCGCCATCTACCTGGCCGCCCTGGGGCGCCTGGAGGAGGCCTGGAGGCTATTGGAGACCCACACCGTGGGCGAGGACCTCACCGCCACGCGTCGACAGGGGGTCGCGAGCCAGCTCCACCTGATCCAGGGGGATTGGGCCGCCGCGGGCAGGGCCCTGGACGAGTTCGCACGCCTCCACCCACGGGACCGTGGTTCGGCGACCGAGTACATGGTCCACTACTACTCGCGGTTGTGGCTGCTCATGTACGGTCCGGGCGGTCGACTGGCCGAAGCCGCCCGTCTGGCCTTCGAGGGGGAGAGGGATATCGGGTTGATCGGGCAGATCCGGTTCAGCTTTTCGGGTCTGCATGCCTGGGCGGAGCTGGTGTTCCGGCTACGGCGCCGTGGTGAGCCCGGGGACGCCGGGCTCACCGAGGAACTCGCCGTGTTGCTTCGTAGGACACTGGAACGCGAGGACTGGCCGAACTCACCGGCGGGCGTGCTCAACCGGCAGATAGCGCTCGGGTGGCTCGCGGAGGATCCCACCGAGGCGCTGGTGCACTGGGAACGAGCGTTGCCCCTCGCCGAGAGGGCGAGCGTGGTCATCCGGATCGACGCCTGGACCGGGACCTTCTGGGCGCTGCTCGCCCTGGGCGATCGGGAACGGGCCTCAGGGATGCTGGACAGTGTCAGGCAACTGCGCGGTCGGCTGGGGCCGGCGGTGGGCTACGGCGACGTGGCCGGGATGAGCGCGGCCCTGGCCGAGGCCGTCCCCACCTCCGCCACGCCGCCGGCCGGATTGACCCCCCGCGAGGCCGAGGTCCTGACCCAGGTCGCCAAGGGGTTGTCCAACCGAGAGGTGGGCGAGGCGCTGTTCATCTCCGCCAAGACGGTGAGCGTGCACGTCACCAACCTGATGGCCAAGTTGGAGGTGAACAACCGCACCGCCGCCGTCGCCAGGGCCCGCGAACTGGGTCTGACCTGACTCGGTGGGCCCTGGTAGCAGAGGCGAGGCCCGTCCCCCGTGGACGGGCCTCGGTGTTCGCCATGCCGGCTCAGAGGGTGGGCAGGTACCGCTGGAGCTCGTACGGTGTGACCTGGCGGCGGTAGGAGTTCCACTCCGAGGTCTTGTTGCGCAGGAAGAAGTCGAACACGTGCTCGCCCAGCGTCTCGGCGACCAGCTCGCTGTTCTCCATCAGACGCAGCGCCTCGTCCAGGCTCTGCGGCAGCGGACGGATGCCCACCGCCCGACGCTCGGCGTCGGTCAACGCCCACACGTCGTCCTCGGCGCCCGGGGGCAGCTCGTACCCCTCCTCGATGCCCTTGAGTCCGGCGGCCAGGATCACCGCGTAGGCCAGGTAGGGGTTGGTGGAGCTGTCCAGGGAACGGATCTCGATCCGGCTGGAGTTGGACTTGCCCGGCTTGTACATCGGCACCCGCACCAGTGCCGACCGGTTGTTGTGCCCCCAGCAGATGTAGGCGGGAGCCTCGCCGCCCATGCCGGCCGACGCGGCCGGGTCGTCCCACAGCCGCTTGTAGGAGTTCACCCACTGGTTGGTGACGGCGGTGATCTCGTCGGCGTGCCGCAGCAGCCCCGCTATGAACCCGCGCCCCACCTTCGACAGCTGGTACTCCGCGCCCGGCTCGTAGAAGGCGTTGCGGTCGCCCTCGAACAGCGACAGGTGGGTGTGCATGCCCGACCCCGGGTACTGGGTGAAGGGCTTGGGCATGAACGTGGCGTACACGCCCTGCTCCATCGCTACCTCCTTCATCACGAGCCGGAAGGTCATGATGTTGTCGGCGGTGGTCAGCGCGTCCGCGTAGCGCAGGTCGATCTCCTGCTGGCCGGGCCCGCCCTCGTGGTGGCTGTACTCCACGGAGATGCCCATGGCCTCCAGCATGTTGATGGCGTTACGGCGAAAGTCGTGCGCGCTGTTGTGCGGGGTGTGGTCGAAATAGCCGCCCGAGTCGTTCGGCTCGGGGAACTCCCCGTGCTCGGGGAACTTCTTCAGCAGGTAGAACTCGATCTCGGGGTGCGTGTAGAACGTGAACCCGAGGTCGGAGGCCTTGCTGAGCTGACGCTTGAGCACGTGCCGAGGGTCGGCGGGGGAGGGTGAGCCGTCGGGCATGAGGATGTCGCAGTACATGCGCGCGGTGCCGTGCGGTTCGTTGCGCCAGGGCAGGACCTGGAAGGTGGTGGGGTCGGGTTGGGCGAGCATGTCGGCCTCGTAGACCCGGGCGAACCCCTCGATGGCAGAACCGTCGAACCCGATGCCCTCGGAGAAGGCCGCCTCCAGTTCGGCGGGCGCCACCGCCACGGACTTGAGGTACCCGAGCACGTCGGTGAACCACAGCCTCACGAACCGGATGTCGCGCTCCTCCAACGTGCGGAGCACGAATTCCTGCTGTCGATTCACGATCAACCTTCCTCGAAGCCGGTCGGTCCCCGTCCCGGTCCGTCGATCGCGGAGCCGAGCCGGACACGATGTCCCGGCACCCAGTGTGCCGTGCGGATATTTCGGGGGTATTTCCGCTCGCTCGCGGCGGTACCCGGACGGTCGTCCGCACACGCATTATGACCGCTCACGGCGGGGGTTCGGGCCACCCTCGGCCGCGAACATGCGGTCCGTCACCCGGCCGGGTGACGGACCCGTCCGCGGTCACCTCGCGCCGGAGCGTCGGCGGAACCGGGTGTAGTCGGCGCCGTCGTCGAAGACGGTGCTCTCCACCCGTTCGAAGACCGCGGGGTCGAAGGCGGCGCCCTCGAAGAAGGACTTGCCCGCCCCGGCCACGACCGGATAGCGCTTGATCACCATCTCGTCGATCTCCGGTAGCAGGAGTCCGGCGATGGAGGGGCCGCCGACCGTGCAGATGCCCAGGTCGCCGTCCTCCTTCTTGAGTTCGCGCACGTGCCGGCGCGGGTCGGTGGCCACCACGGTCACGTTCGGGTCGACGTCGGTGGGCAGGGTGCGCGAGTAGACGTACTCGCGCATGTGCCCGTAAGGGCTGGTCAGTCCCTGGTCCAAGGCGATCTGGTAGGAACCCCGGCCCTGGAGCATGGTGTCGAAGTGCTTGTTGGGCACGTCCAGTCCGAGATGGTTCCGTGCCACGGTGGGGAGCAGTTCCGGGTACTCGTTCACGTGGAACTCGCCGTTGTCCCCCAGTTCCCCGCTGCCGTCGTCGTCGCCACCGGGGAAGAAGTCGAAGGAACCATCGGGCGCGCAGACGTAGCCGTCCAGCGAGACCGCGACGAAGTAGGTGAGCTTTCGCATGTGTCTCCTCGTAGGGGTACTCCCGTGGCCTCTTGACCACTATGGTTGAAGTACTTCAAGTAAAGTACTTCGCATGTAGTGGTTTGCCAAGAGGTTTTTCCGAAAACCTCGGAACAAGGGAGAAAGCCGTGGTCAGGAACCCGGAGCGGCGCGCCGCGCTACTGGACGCCGCCATCGAGACACTCGCCGAAGAGGGCGCGCGCGGGCTCACCTTCCGCGCCGTCGACACCCGGGCGGGCGTCCCCACCGGAACCGCCTCCAACTACTTCACCGACCGCGGCGACCTGCTCGCCCAGACCGGCGCGCGCACCTACGAGCGCTTCATGCCCGAACAGGACGAGTGGGACAACGTGTTGGTCGGTGCCCGCGACCGGGCCAAACTCGCCGAGGTCATGCGCGCCACGGTCAGGCGCCTGGCCGCCGACCCCCACGTCTACCTGGCCACCCTGGAACTCCAACTGGAGGCCACCCGCCGCCCGGAACTGCGCGCGGACATGACCGCTCGCGTGCGCGCCGACCTGGAGGCCAACTTCGCCTTCCACGAGGAGGCGGCGATGCCGGGCGGTCGCGACACCGTCCTCGTGCTCTACCTGGCCCTGAACCGGTTGGTCACCGAGTACCTGACCCTGCCCGGGGTGCTCGCCCCCGAGGGCGACCTGGACCGGCTGGTCACCCTGGTGGTCGACGGCCTCGTCCTCGACGGCGGGAACTAGGCCAGGCCCAACCCCCGGGCACGGGCGCCGGCGGTGGCGCGGTTGGGCACGTCCAGCTTGGTGAGGATGTTGGACACGTGGACGCTGGCGGTCTTGGGCGAGATGAACAGCCGCTCGGCGATCCGGGCGTTGGTGGCGCCCTCGGCGAGCAACCGCAGCACCTCGCTCTCGCGTGCGGTCAGCCCCGCCGGCGCCACCGGTGGGGCCGCCCGCTCGGTCACCCCGGCGCCGAGTCTGCGCGCCAGCCCCTCCGCGGCGCGGGACAGCGGCACGGCCCCGCACTCGACCGCGGTCTCGTACACCTGCCGGACCCGGCGCACCGCCAGGTCGCGGTCGCCCGCGGCCACCACTTCGGCCTCACGCAGCCGGGCCCGGGCCAGGTGCAGCGGCATCGGGACCGCCTCCCACGCCACCACGGCGCTCTTCCACAGGTCGGTGGTGTCCTCCCCCTCGACCTGCGCCGTCAGCGCGGCGACGGACGCCGCGTAGGCGGGCATGACCGAACCCGTGATCGACGTGCGTGCGGCGAGGTCGGCCACCTGGGACGACACTTCCGGAGCCGCTCCCCGCCGGGCCGCCTCGGCCATCACCGCCAGCAGCGGCCACGTGTAGCCGGCGCTCTCCTCCAGGACCACTCGCTCCATGAGGGTGCGGGACAGGGCCAGGGCTTCCGCGACCTCCTCCTCGGCCAGCGCGGTCTCCAGGGCGGCCAGGGACCGTAGCTGCAGAAGGTTCATCCGATGCAGGCCGAGCAGACTCCGATCGCCCAGGGGCCCGGCGGCCCGCCGGGCCGCGTCCAGGTCTCCCTGGACGACCGCGATCCGGGCCAGCACCGTCTGGATGTAGTGCAGTTTGGATCGGGTGGGGGAGGTGGCGGCGGCACGTTCGGCCAGCTCGCGCGCCCGAGCCAGGTCCCCCATCTCGAACCGGATCTCGGTCTGGTTCTGGTGGTTGAACGCACTGTGGGCCGATGCCCACCCCATCCGTTCGTGACGCTCCAGGGAGTCCTCCAACACCCGGAGTCCCTCCTCGTGGTGGCCCAGCTCTCGCAGGTAGTGACCGAGGTTGGCGGTGCCACGCGCTTCGAGCACCGGGTTGGCCATCTGCTCGCTCTCCCGGACCATCTCCTCCATGAAGGGCCGACCTCGTTCCACGTCGCCCGCTTCCAGGAGCAGGTCGCTCAGGAGGATGCGCGCCTCCACCCCACCGCAGCGATCGGCCGTGTCGTCGCGGTCGGCCACCTCGATGGCGCGTTCGGCGAGTACGCGTGGGAGACTTCCCGCTCGGGCCAACTCCTCCAGAAGACGTCGTTGCGGGGTGTCCGCACGGTCCTTGCGCAGCAGCACCATCTCTCGGGCCAGGGCGGCCAGCAGCTGCGCGTACCCCGGCATGTGCGGCGGGTGTGTTTCGAGCGCCCGCACCAGATCGAACAGGCCGTGGTCGCTCATGTCCGAAGAGCGCGCCTGGCCGCGCTTGCGCAACAACACGGCTCGTACCGTGCGCGTCTCGTCGTCGGTGGGCTCCTCGGGCAGTTCGATCAGAGCCTCCTGCACCAGCTCCAACGCACGCTTGTGTCGACCGGCGTCCAGCGCCGCCCCGGCCGCACGACTCACCACCTGGGCACGGGTGTGGCCCTGGGCACGTTCGGCGGCATCGGGTACCTGGTCCCACAGGTCCAATACCCGTTCCAGCATGGCCAGTTCCTCGTTGAAGGCGAGCGTCTCACCGGCGCGGATCGCCGCCCACCAGGCGGCCTGTAGAGCCCTGGGCAGGTCGTGCGCGGCCTGGTAGTGGTGGGCCTCCTCGGCGGCGCGTCGGTCGGCGGGGACGGTGTGGGGATACTCGTCGATGAGCTGGGCGAAGCGCAGGTGCAGCCGGGCGTGCGGTCCGGGCAGGATCTCCCCGTGTACGGCGTCGCGCAGCAGCGCGTGCCGGAAGCGGTATCCGGTCTGCCCGGCCCGCAGCACGTTGGCGTCCACCAAGGTGCGCAGGGCGGCCTCCAACTCACGTTCGGGCAACCCGACCGCGTGGTACAGCACTTCGTGTTCGACGGTGCCGCTCACCGCTCCCACCGCCGCCGCGCGCAGCACGGCCCACGCGGTGTCGTCGAACCGGTTCAGCGGCTCCAACAAAAGGTCGCGGAAGTGGTCGGGCAGGTCGGGGTCCTCGTCGGTCGGACAGGTATCGGCGGTGGCCAGTGCCTCCACGAAGAGGGGCACCCCCTCGCTGCGCCGGTACAGCGAGTCCAGTTCCGCGGGGGTGAGGTCCTCGCCCCGGATCGCCCGGGTCTGGGCGGCCACCTCCTCGCGGGAGAGCGGCTCCAACTGGATCCGACCCACCCCGGGCAGACGTTCCAGCTCGGGCAGCAGCCGGCGCAGCGGGTGCGCGCGGTGCAGGTCGTCGCTGCGGAAGGTGGCGACGATCTGGATCCCGGGCCGATCCAGGTTGCGGATCAGGAAGACCAGCAGGTCACGCGTGGCGCCGTCGGCCCAGTGCAGGTCCTCCAGCACCACGGTGGCGCCCTCGTCCCCGGCCAACAGGGTGAACAGGCGCAGTAGTTGTTCGAAGAGGATGCCCCGGTTCTCCCGACGCTCCTCGGGGACGGGGCCCAGCTCCGGCAGGAGCCGGGCGAACTCTCCCAGCCCACTGGGGGCGGCCTCCTCGAACGGTGCCCGGCCGCACTCGCGCAGTATCTGGCGGAGCACCGCGGTGAAGGGGGCGTAGGAGAGTCCGTCGATGCCCAGTTGCAGGCAGGCACCGGTGAACACCGTTCCCGCCGGCCGGGTGGCGGTGAACTCGTTCACCAGGCGGGTCTTGCCCACCCCGGCGTCCCCGCCGACCAGGAGCATCTCCGGTGTTCCGGAGCGCACCCGGTCGGCCTGGTCGGTGAGAAGCCGGAGCTGGTCACGGCGACCGACGAAGACGGGACTGGTATCGGAAAGCAGGGGCATACCGCTCATTATGCTTTGTGCCCGGGACATTTCTCCGCCCGTTATTCGCCGCGGGCCCGACGCTCCTCGCGGCGTCGGGCGCGTGTCTCGGCCCGCAGCCGGCGGAGCTCTCGCATCCGCTCGGCCTGCTGGAGGCGCTCGTCCCGCATGGCGTGGGCGTTGGCGGTGCGCAGGTCGTCGTAGGTCATGTCCGTCCCCTGTGTGTCGTGCGGTGCCGGACGTGTTCGGCACATCTACGACGATGTCGCTAAGACACCCGCCGCCACATGGGGAGAACTCCCGCTTTCCCTCGTGGGGACACGGCCCCGGCGCCCGCTCGGCTAAGACGTGCGGGACGCCCCCTGAGCCCTTCCGGCGGTGGTCTCAGGCCAGGCCCAGATCGCGGGCGCGGGCGCCGGCGGTGGCCCGGTTGGGCACGTTCAACTTGGTGAGGATGTTGGACACGTGCACGCTGGCGGTCTTGGGCGAGATGAACAGCGACTCGGCGATCCGGGCGTTGGTGGCGCCCTCGGCGAGCAGTCGCAGCACCTCCGTCTCCCGGGCCGTCAACCCCGCCGAACCGGGCACCGGCGTGGTGGGGGAGAGGCCGAGGCGTCGGGCCAAGTCGTCGGCGGCCCGTTCCAACGCGACCGCCCCGCACGCGCGGGCACTCTCCCGTACCCGCCGGACGGGATCGGTGGCCGCGGCGCGATCACCGGCCACGGCGAGGGACTCGGACCGCCGCAACCGGGCCCACCCCTGGTGCAGCGGCATCGGGACGGCCTCCCAGGCCGACACCGCCCGCCCCCATTCCTCGACGGCCGCCGCGGGTCCTCGCGCGGCCTCGACCAGTCGGGCCCGACAATCGGCCCGCGACGCCGTCTGGACCGGGCCGTGCACCGGCATCCGCTCAACCGCGCGCGTGGTCCGTTCGACCGCTTCGGGCTCGCGTCCGCGACGGGCCGTCTCGGCCACGAGGGACAGCAGCGCCCATCCGAACCCGGGGGAGTCGGGGAACTCCAGCCGGCGCAGCGCCTCGTCGGCCTCGGTGCGGGCGGCCGACAGGTCCTCCTCGGCCAGGTACACGTCCAGGTGGGCGGCGACCACCAGTTGGGCCTGGTCCAGGCGTTCCACACTCAGCACCGACACCCGACCCAGACGCTCCAGGCTCTCCCGGGCCCTGGCCAGGTCCTCGTGTCCGAGCGCGGCACGGGCCGCGGCGGTCTCGTCCAGCGCGACCAGGGTCCGGGCCAGCAGGCTCGTCAGGAAGACCCTGTGCATCGGGGTGGAAGCGCGCGGGGCGGCTTCCTCGATCACCTCCCTGGCCCGCCGTAGACGGCCGGTGTCGTAGAACACCTCCGCCCGGTTCTGGAGGGTGAAGCCGTTGTGCAGGCTCGCCGAACCCCGCTCGTGCTGGTACCGCAGGGAACGTTCCAGCAACTCCAGAGCCTCCTCGGTGCGTCCCTGCTCGCGCAGGTAGTGGGCGAGGTTCCCGCTGGCGCGCGCCTCCATCGCCGGGTCGCCGATCTCACGGCCCAACCGCACGGACCGCTCCAACAGGGGCCGTCCCTCCTCACCGCGACCGCGACTCATGTACACCGAGCCGAGCGAGACCAGTGCCGCCGCCTCCGCGGAGCGGTCCCCGTCCCGCCGGGCCACCTCCAGGGCGCGCTCGGACAACGACACCGCCGACAGCCCCAGCCCGAGGGTCTCCCGTGGGCGGAACATGCTCTCGCGCGCCACGATCGAGAGGGTGCGTCCGTACCCGGGCATGTGCGGCGGATGGAGTCGCAGCGCTTCGGCCAGGTCGGCCTCCGCACCCTCGGCCACGCACTGGGTCCGGGCCTGCCCACGACAGCGCAGCAGCAGTGAGCGCAGGGCCAGGTCATGGTCGTCGGGGCCCTCGGGTACGTCGGGCAGCGCCGCGTCGCACAGTTCCCAAGCGCGTTCGGGCCCTCCGCTCTGCAACGCGGCCAGCGCGGCGTCGGCGCGCACCCGGGCCAGGGAACGGCCACCGACCGCCTCGCGCGCCTCGGGCACCCGGTCCCACAGGGCGAGCACCCGCTCCAGCACGGCCGACTGCTCGCCGAAGGCCAGGACCTCCCCGGCGCGCACCGCCGCGTTCCAGGCCGCGGCCAGGGCCAGGGGCAGTTCGTTCGCGGCCTGGTAGTGGTGGGCCTGCTCGGCGGCGCGGCGCTCGCCCGGCACCGCGTCGCTGTGTTCGTCCAGGTCCCGGGCGAAGCGCAGGTGCAGTCTCGAACGCGCGCCCGGCAGCAGCGAATCGTGGACCGCTTCGCGCAGCAGGGCGTGCCGGAAGCGATAGCCGTCCCCGCTGATCCGTAGGAGCCGGGCGTCCACGAGCCCTTGGAGGGCCTCC
The DNA here is from genome assembly GCF_040635885.1 of Nocardiopsis sp. NPDC006832. Classification (NCBI taxonomy): domain Bacteria; kingdom Bacillati; phylum Actinomycetota; class Actinomycetes; order Streptosporangiales; family Nocardiopsidaceae; genus Nocardiopsis; species Nocardiopsis sp. NPDC006832. Next base: position 58,583 of record NZ_JBEYLC010000033.1, read on the forward strand.
TCCAGGCTCTCCTCGGACAGGTCGGTCACCCGCAACAGTGGTTCATGGCCCACCTCCCCGGAGAGCGCGCCGACCGAGGCGGCGCGCAGTACCCGGGCCCAGGGAGCGGGCAGCCGGCGCACGGGCGCCAGCAACAGGTCGCGGAAGTGTTCGGGGACCGGGGAGGACGCCTCGTCGTCACCGGCCAGCGCCTCCACGTACAGGGGGATGCCGTCGCTGCGCCGGTACAACTCGTCCAGTCCCCGGGCGTCCAGGGCGTCGCCGGTGAGGGCGTGCGCTTGGCGTGCGACCTCCTCCCGGGTGAGCGGGGCCAGGTCCAGGCGGGTCACCTCGGGCAGACGTTCCAGCTCGGGCAGTAGCAGGCGCAGCGGGTGCGCGCCGTCCAGTTCGACGAACCGGTGGGTGGCGACGATCTGGACCCCGGGCCGGTCCAGCGCCCGGACCAGGAAGACCAGCAGGTCACGGGTGGCGCCGTCGGCCCAGTGCAGGTCCTCCAGGAGCAGGGTCAGGCCTCCATCCCCGGTCGGCCCCGCATCCTCGGCCAGTGATCGGATCAGCGTCAGCACCTGGTCGAAGAGCACGCCACGGGACTCGGGACGCTCGGTGGGGATCGTCCCCAGTTCGGGCAGGATCCGGGCGAGCTCGCCCACCCCGCCGTCGGCGGCGAGCTCGAAGACACCGCGGCCCCGTTCCCGCAACACCTGACGCAGCAGCGTGGTGAACGGGGCGTAGGCCAGGCCGTCCACGCCCAGTTCCAGGCAGCCGCCCGCGAACACGGTCCCGGCCGGCAGGGTGGCCGCGAACTCGGTGACCAGGCGGGTCTTGCCCACGCCGGCGTCGCCGCCGATCATCACCGTCGCCGAGGTCCGGGTTCGGCAGTGGCCGGTGTGGGCGGACAGGGCGCGGAGTTCCTCGGAGCGGCCGACGAGGTGTGTGGTGGTCGCGGGCAGCAGGGGCATGTCGGTCATTATGTCCCCACCACGAAGGTGGGTCAGGTGCCGGTGGAACGACGGGATCGGCGTTCGGCCCGGCGGGCCGAACGGAGGCGGCGCCGCTCCCGCAGGACCTCCCGGACCTGAAGGTGCTCCAACATCACCTTCGGTCCGGGGCGGTCGACGTAGTTCCGCAGGGTCTCGATCTGGAACATGGGGCTTGCCTCCTCTCCTCGGCGGTCGACTCTCGGCCGCCTCGGGTTCCAGCTTCGATCTAAGAGGACGGCCCGCGCATCGGGAGGGATCCGTATCTTGCGCGCCCTTCGCCCGGTGGACGTCGAGGCCACGCGACCAAGAGGCCGTTCCCGGACCTAAGAGGGCACTTCGGGTGGTGAGGCGGTGGTGTGCGGCGACGAGGGTGTGTCACGTAACGTAATCGAACGAGTACCCGTAGTTGTCTTGAGGTGTCACACAGCGCGAAACAGTGAGACCGGGGAGACGTGGGATGGATGTGGCCGTTTTCGAGGGTGTTCGTGGACGTGGTCGAACGAGAGGGGCCGGGCGGGCGATGGTCGGCGCCGTCGCCGGGGTCGCCGCCGTGGCGCTTTTGACCGCCCCGGCCTCCGCCGGTGGTGAGGGAGGGGCCGGGGCCGAGGCGGAGCTCGTCGGACTGGCTCTGTCCGGGGCGCCCGAGCCGCCGCCGGCGGGGGAGGAGTTCGTCTACCGGGCGACGATCGCCAACGACGGCGGTGAAGAGGTGGTGGGGGGCCTGCTCGCCCAGCACGTGCCCGAGCCCCTGGAGGTGGTCGAGGTCGGTCAGGGCGGGGTGTTGGAGGAGGGCGTCGCCAACTGGCGAGTCGACGTCCCGGTGGGTGGAGAGTCCGAGTTCACCGTGCGGGTCCGGGTGCCGGAGGAAACGTCGGGGGAGGCGCGCGTGGTGAGCACGGCGTGCCTGCTGCTGGAACGGGACGACGAACCCTCGGCCTGCGCCAGCGACACGCTCCTGGTCGCCGAACCCACGGTGCTGTCCAAGGTGGGGGCGGCGATCGACCGTGAGGCGGTGGTGCGCGCGGTGGGGGTGGGGGTCCTGATGCTGATGGTCTGGCTGCTGTGGCGACAGTGGCGCCGATGGGGAACCCGGCGGTACGGCTGAGCGTTGACCTCACCGAGCCGGTGGTCCGATTGTTACGTCAGGGTGTCATGAAGGCGGAGGCGAGAACTACGTCGCGTAGTAGTCTGTCGACATGGACTTTCTCTACTCCGCGCTCGTCTTCCTGCACATGCTCGGCCTGGCCGGCATCATCGCCGGTTTCCTGATGCAGCTGATGACCGACAACGTCAAGGCCACCAAGGTTCTGCTGCACAGCTCCCTGCTCCAGTTCGTCACCGGGCTGCTCCTGGTGGGGGTCGCCGAGATGGCCGACCTCGGCGACATCGACCACATGAAGATCGGCGTCAAGCTCGTCATCTCCCTCGCCGTGGTGGTGGTCGGTGTCCTCAACCTCCGCAAGCCCGCCAAGAACCTGGCGATCATCGCCGGGGTGCTCGCCATCGTCAACATCGGCGTGGCGGTCTTCTGGTGAGGCATGGGGGCGCGGGGCGCCCCCGACCCCGCCCGTGAGGGGTCGTTCCGCCGGTGGCGGGTCGGAGGGCACCGACCCGCCACCGGCTTTTTCGTGTCCGTTCCCGGTTCACCCCGACGCTGCCTTTCGGAAAACTTGCAAGAGCTTTCGGCGAGGTCAGTGGTAGGGAGCCGTGCTGCGACCGAAAAACACCGGTTCACAAGGGCAAGACTGCGTGTTACGTTCGTCACTCCTACGCAAATTCTTGCAGGATATGCAAGAGATTGGCGATGGGGCAGTGTGGCCCCATCGCGGAACCTCCCCCAAGGAGCGCACATGAGAACGTCCCGACTCGGCGCCCTCGCAGGTGCCGTGGTGCTGGGAGCCGGCCTGCTAGCGGCTTCCGGACCCGCGATCTCCCAGGAAGCACCCGACGCGGCCCCCGTCTCCGACGTGACCCCCGCCGCCGAGGGCACGGGCGACACCATCGTCCACCTGTTCCAGTGGAACTGGGACTCCGTCGCCGCCGAATGCGCCGACTTCCTCGGCCCCAACGGCTATGGCGGCGTGCAGGTGTCCCCACCCCAGGAACACGTGGTCGTCCCCTCCTCCGAGGGCGGCGACTATCCCTGGTGGCAGGACTACCAGCCGGTGTCCTACAGCATCGAGAACACCCGGCGCGGCACCGCCGAGGAGTTCGAGAACATGGTCGGCACCTGTGCCGACAACGGCGTTCGCATCTACGTCGACGCCGTCATCAACCACATGACCGGCCCCGCCGAGGTCGACCTGCCCGGCAGCGCGGGCACCGAATGGGAACAGTACGAGTACCCCGACCTGTTCGGCGACGGCGAGGCCTCCTACTCCTATGGCGACTTCGCCCCCTGCTACGACACCATCGAGAACTGGAACGACAAGTCCGAGGTGCAGAACTGCCAGCTCCTGGGCCTGTCCGACCTGGACACGGGTTCGGAGCACGTACGCGCCCAGATCGCGCGCTACCTCAACGGACTGGTCGACATGGGTGTCGGGGGCTTTCGCGTGGACGCCTCCAAGCACGTCCCCGAGGAGGACATGGGCGCCATCATCGGCTCCCTGAACGAGGTGCCCGGCTTCGGCGGCGCCCCGCACGTCTACCACGAGGTCATCGGCGACGCGACGGTCCCCTACACCGCCTACACGCCCTACGGACAGGTCACCAACTTCGACTACCAGCGCGACATCGCCCACAGCTTCGCCAACGGCGACATCGCGAACCTGACCTCGATGCCCGACCACGGCGGACTCACCTCCGAGGAGGCCGTGGTCTTCATCGACAACCACGACACCCAGCGGTACGAACCCGCCCTGACCCACGTGGACGGCGACCGCTACTACCTCGCGACCGCCTTCATGCTCGCCCACTCCTACGGAACCCCCGTGGTGATGTCGAGCTACGACTTCCAGGGCAACGAGGCCGCGGGCCCGCCCAGCGTCGGCGAGGTCGAAGGGAACCCGGCCGGTTGGATCACCGCGGACAGCGACTGTGCCTCGGCGGAGTGGATCTGCGAGCACCGTGACGAGACCGTCGGCGGCATGGTCGCCTTCCGCAACGCGGTGGACGGCGCCGAACTGATCGAACGCGCCACGGACGGTTCCTCGCGGGTGGCCTTCGACCGCGGCGACGTGGGTTTCGCCGCCTTCAACGCCTCCGGTGAGAGCTGGTCGCTGACCGCCGCCACCTCCCTGCCCGACGGTGAGTACGACAACGTCGCCGGTTCCGGCGGTGCCACGGTCTCCGGTGGAGAGGTCACCGCGACCGTCCCCGCCGAGGGCGCCCTGGCGCTGCACGTGGGCGGCGAGTGCGTCGAGGACTGCGAGGGTGGCGGCGACCCGGGAGACCCCGGCGAGCCCGGTGACCCGGACACCATCACCGCCACGGTCGAGACCGAACCCGGCCAGGAGGTGCACGTGGTCGGCTCCACGCCCGAACTCGGTTCCTGGGAACCCGCCGATGGCGTGGCGCTGAGCACCGACGCCGACACCTACCCCCAATGGACCGGCGACGCCACCATCGAGGCCGACACCGAGTGGAAGCTCGTCAAGGTCGGTCCCGACGGCAGCGCCGACTGGGAACCCGGGGACAACCGCGTCGGCCCGGCCACGTCCGTGACCTGGGGCCGACTCTGATCCCTCGGTACCGACGCCTCGCCATCGCCCCCTGACCCGAGCCCGGGCACCCTCGCGCCGCGCCCCCGCGGCGCGAGGGTGCCCTTTCCCCTGGCTCAGCCCGCGGACGCGTCCGTCAAGGGCGAGGGGCAGGTGCCGCCGGGCTCCACGGTGAGTTCGTAGTGCCAGACCTCGTTGTCGTAGGTCTGACACAGCCCGAACCGCGAACCGTGCCGGGCGAACCAGTAGGCCGCGTCCGTGCGGCCGATGTCCACGGCCTCGCCGGTCACGTGCGAGGACTCCTCGGGAAGGGCCACCCATGCGGCAGCCTCCTCCTCACTCCCGTACACCTCGACCGCGGAGTCCAGCAGGAACCGCTGGTAGCGCTCACTACGCCACCCGCTCGTCACCAACACCTCGATCCCGTCCTCCCGCAGAGCGGCGTCGGCGGCCTCGCGCACGGCCGCCAGCAGCTCCGAGTCGAGTCCGGCCAGGGCGGGCACCTCCTCGGACGGGTCCAGGGCCTCGCCCTCGGCGACAAACCCGTCCTCCTCGCCCAGTGGGCTGAATCGGGTCACCGGAAGTTCCGAGGTCCACCCCCGATCATTGCCCTCCTCGGACGCGCCACCGCCGTTCGCGCCCGCCGCCGCGCAGCCCGCCAGAGCAGACATCACCAGCGCGGCGGAGAGGAGAACAGCCGGTCGAAAACGTGCACGGCGCATGGAAAATCCCTCCTCCGGGCCCGAGCCCCGCGCTCGGCACCGAGGGGCAGACCACCACGAGGGATGTTGCGCGGATGTCGGCCGCCGAGCCAACGTTTTCGCAACACGGCCCCCACCTACACTGAGGCTCCGCGACTCGACCACCGTGCCCGTGCCCCGACCCGGCACGACCGAGCGGTCCGGCCGAACAGGGGAGGACCACATGCGTGTACTGGTCGTCGAGGACGAGGTGTTCATGGCCGAGGCCCTCCAAGCGGGGCTGCGCCACGAGGCCATCGCCGCCGACGTCGCGCTGGACGGCGACGCCGCTCTGGAACGGCTCGGGCTCAACGACTACGACGTGGTCGTCCTCGACCGGGACATCCCCGGCACCCATGGCGACCAGGTGTGCGCGCTCATCGCCCGCGACCGCCCCCACACCCGGGTGCTGATGCTCACCGCCGCCACCCGGCTCAGGGACAAGGTGGACGGATTCTCCCTGGGAGCCGACGACTACCTCACCAAACCGTTCGCGGTGCGGGAGCTGGTCATGCGCTTGCGCGCGCTCGCGCGGCGGCCCGCCGCCACCGTCCAACCGGTGCTGGAGTGGGCCGACCTGCGCCTGGACCCCTACCGTCGCGAGGCCTACCGGAGCGGCCGCTACTTGAAGCTGCCCCGTAAGCAGTTCGCCGTCCTCGAACTGTTGATGCGCGCCGACGGGGGAGTGATCAGCGCGGAGACACTTTTGGAGAAGGCCTGGGACGAACACGCCGACCCCTTCACCAGCGCGCCCCGTGTCACGGTGTCCCAGCTGCGCAAGGCACTCGGCGAGCCGGACCCCATCGTCACCGTGTCCGGCGTCGGCTACCGCCTCGTCGTTCCCGAGGAGGGTCGGTGAACCGCCTCGAAGGGGATCATGGATCGGTTCGGGGGAGCGCACGCCTGCGACTGACCCTCGGCTACGCCGGGTTCCTGGTCTTCGCCGGTCTGGCCGTGCTGGTCGGCGTCTACGTGGTCCTGCGATACGTCCCCGACTATCCGCTCACCGCCGCCAACCCCCGCGACGCCGACAACGTGATCCCCGCCCGCCCGGAGATCCTGCGCGCCGTCGTCAACGTCTCGGGGGTGGTCCTGCTCATGTTGGCGGTGATCGGGCTGGTCGGCGGCTGGTTCCTGGCGGGTTGGGTGCTTCGCCCCCTGCGGCGGATCAACGAGGCCGTGCTGGTCGCCGCCACGGGGCGCCTGGGGCACAGGGTCGCGCTCTCGGGGCCCAACGACGAGTTCCGCCGGCTCGCCGACGCCTTCGACCACATGCTCGACCGCGTCCAGGACGCGTTCGAGGCACAGGAGCGCTTCGCCGCCAACGCCTCACACGAACTCCGGACCCCGCTGGCGGTCAACGCGACGCTTCTGGACGTGGCCCGCCGCGACCCCGAGGGGCAGGACCACCCCCGTCTCCTGGAGCGGCTCGACATCACCAACGCCCGCGCGATCGACCTCACCGAGGCGCTTTTGCGGCTGGCCGACGCCAACTCCGTCACCGCGGCCTCCGCGCCGACCGACCTCGCCGAGATCGCCCGCGGTGTGGTCACGGAGAGCGAGGACGAGGCGCGACGGTTCGGGGTACGACTGTGCCCGGCACTCACCCCGGCGCCCGCCATCGGCGACACCGTCCTACTCACCCAGCTCACCGAGAACCTGGTGCGCAACTCCCTGCGCCACAACATCGGCGTGGGCGGCGCCGGGACGGGTGACGACACCGAGGCGGGCACCGCGTCCGTGACCACCGGTCGCGATCCCCGCACGGGCGAGGCCGTCCTACGAGTCGAGAACACCGGACCCGTGTACACGGCGCGGACGGTCGCCCGTTTCCACGAACCCTTCCTCCGTGGCCAGGGGAGGATCGGCTCCGGTCAGGGCCATGGCCTGGGCCTGGCCCTGGTGGCGCGGGTCGTCGACGTCCACGGTGGCACCCTGGACCTGCGTCCGCGCGCGGGGGGAGGCCTGACCGTCACGGTCGTGCTGCCGCCGCCCTCGGATCGGGCCCCCGTCACGAGGCCGGTGCCTCAGTCGTCGTAGAAGGCCCGCTCCATGACCGCGCGGGCACGGCGGGTCGCCCGCAGGTACTCCTCGGTCAGCTGCTCCGCGGGTCCCACCGTCTCGGAGTCCTCGTCCTCGGAGTCGTCCCGGTAGCCCATGGCCTCGGCCAGGGCCGCACGCACCCGCAGGTCGGAGGGGAGCGAGTCGCCGCCCCGGCCGCGCTCCAGCATCACCATGCCGCGCACCCGGGACGCCAGCCGCCAGGCCTCCTCCAGCACCACGCCGTCCTCGGCGGCCAACAACCCGTGCGCCACGGCCACGCGCAGCGCCGCCAAGGTCCCGTTCACGCGCAGGTCCGGTTGTTGGTGGGCGTGCCGCAACTGGATCAGTTGGGCCACCCACTCCACGTCCGACAGGCCGCCCCGCCCCAGCTTCGTGTGCAGGGTCGGGTCGGCCCCGCGCGGCAACCGCTCGGCCTCCATCCGTGCCTTGAGCTTGCGGATCTCCAACACCGAGGCCGAGTCGATCCCACCTCGCGGGTAGCGCAGCGGGTCGATCAGGGCGATGAAGGCCGAGCGCAGCCCGTGGTCCCCGGCGATCGGCCGGGCCCGCAGCAGCGCCTGGCTCTCCCACACCTGTGACCAGCGCCCGTAGTAGGCCGCGTAGGAGGCCAGGGTGCGCACCACCGGTCCGCTCCTACCCTCCGGACGCAGATCGGTGTCCACCTTCAACGGTGGTTCCGCCTGCGGCATCTCCAACAACCGGGCCAGTTCCCGAACGATCGCCAACGCCTGCCTGGTGGCCGCCCCGGTCTCCACCCCCGGCATCGGGTCGTGCACGTACATCACGTCGGCGTCGCTGGTGTAGGTCAACTCACCGCCGCCGAACCGGCCCATCGCGATCACGCACACCCGGGTGAGCTCCTCACCGCCCGAGTCGGCCACCACCTTGGTGTAGGCGGCGCGCAGCGCGGCGTCGATGGTGACCGCGGCGATGTCGGTCAGCGCGCCGCCGACCTCCTCCACCGACGACACCTCCAACAGATCCGCCGAGGCCGTGCGCAACAGCTCCCGGCGGCGCAGCGCGCGCACCGCCGAGACCGCCTTCTCCGGGGTTTCGTACCGGCGCAGTGCCGCGTCCGCCTCCGCCATGAGCGTCTCGATCCGTCGACGTCGAAGGTGGGCGTCGTCGGCCAGGGTCGCCACCGACTCGGGGGCGCGCAGCAGCAGCTCGGTCACGTAACGACTGGTGCCCAGCAACCACGCCATCCGCTCGGCCACCCGCACGTCGTCACGCAGCAGCCGCAGGTACCACGGGGTGGTGCCGAGCGCCTCGCTGACCTGCCGGAACCCCAGCAGGCCCGCGTCCGGGTCGGGGGAGTCGGCGAACCAGCCCAACATCACCGGCAGCAACGTGCGCTGGATGGACGCCCGTCGGGACAGACCCGAGGTCAACGACTCCAGGTGCCGTAGCGACCCGCGCGGATCGGCGAAGCCCAGGGCGCCCAACCGGTCGACGGCCTGCTCGGGGGACAGGCGCGCCTCCTCGTCGGGCAGTTTGGCGACCGCGTTCAACAACGGTCGGTAGAACAACTTCTCGTGCAGGCGCCGCACCTCCGCCGACACCCGCTTGCGCGCACCGGTCAGCTCCCGCACCGGGTCCGCGCCGAACCCCAGCGCCCGACCCAACCGGCGCAACTGCGCGGGACCGTCCTGGGTCTTGGGATCGGGTATCAGGTGGGTGCGCCGCAACCGCTCCAACTGCAGCAGGTGCTCCATCCGGCGTAGGAACCGGTAGGCGTCGGTGAGTCCCGCCGCGTCCTTGCGTCCCACGTACCCGAACTCCGACAGCGCGGTGAGCGCCTGGAGGGTGTTGCCCGAACGCAGCCGGTCGTCGGTACGGCCGTGCACCAGCTGCAACAACTGCACGGAGAACTCGATGTCGCGCAGGCCGCCCGGGCCCAACTTCAGCTCGCGGTCGGCCTCACCGGTGGGGATGTGCGCCACCACCCGGCGGCGCATCGCCTGTACGTCCTCGACGAAGTCCTTGCGGCCGGCGGCCTCCCAGACCATCGGCGCGATCGCCTCGGTGTAGGCGCGGCCCAGCGCCACGTCACCGGCGATGGGACGGGCCTTGAGCAGTGCCTGGAACTCCCAGGTCTTGGCCCACCGGTCGTAGTAGGCCACGTGGCCGGCCAACGAGCGCACCAGGGGACCGCTCCGACCCTCGGGCCGGAGCGCGGGGTCGACCTCCCACAGGGTGCCCTCGGTGTCGGTCGCCGATGGGATCCGCATCATCGCCGTCGCCAGACGGGTGGCCGCGCGCAACGCGTCCTGCTCGTCGGCGTCCCCGACGGGCTCGGCCACGAACACCACGTCCACGTCACTGACGTAGTTGAGTTCGCGACCACCGCACTTGCCCATGCCGATCACGGCCAACCGGCACAGCTCGGCGTCCTCGGGCGACTCCGCCCGCGCCACCGCCAGCGCCGCGTCCAGTAGGGACGCGGCCAGGTCGGAGAGCTCCGCGGCGACCTCCTCCACCGAGTTCGTCTCGGTCAGGTCACGCCCGGCCAGACGCAGCAGCCGACGACGGTACGCCACCCGAACGGTGTGCCGCAGCGCCGTCCACGGATCCTCGTCCACGCCCTCGACCACCACCGGGTCGGCGACGGGTACCGCGTCGTCGGGCCGGGCGCCCACGGTGTGCAACAACCCCCGGCGCAGCTCCTCCGGTTGCGGGGTGCGCGCGGCGTCGGCGCCCCGCAACTCCCGCCAGTCCTCGGGGTAGCGCACGAGGTGGTCGGTCAGCGCGGTGCTGGCGCCCAGGATCCGGCACAGCCGCGCCCGCAGGTCCGGCTCCTCCCGCAGGGCGAGCAGCACGTCGTCGGGATCGGGGGAGACCTCCAGCACTCGGAGCAGACCCAACAGGGCCTGGTCCGGGTCGGCCGCCGCCGCGAGGGAGGTGAGGACCTCGGTGTCGGCCCTGGCGTCCAGCCCGGCCTGTTCCACCAACCTCAGGGCCTTGGGGCTGTCGCTGAAACCACGCCGGGCCAGCGCTCCTACTGTCATGTCGGTGCTTCCCTCCCTTGCCACGCGTCAACGGTAGCCGTCGATGGATAGCATGCCCCGGTCACCTCTACTCCCAAGGAGCGCACATGTCCGTTCTGGACGTCGAGATCGCCGACCTCACCGGGGGCCCGGCAGGCCTGGACCGGTACGCGGGCCAGGCGGTGCTGGTCGTCAACGTCGCCTCCCGGTGCGGACTGACCCCGCAGTACGCGACCCTGGAGAAGCTCCAGCGGAGTTACGCCGATCGGGGCTTCACCGTCCTGGGCGTGCCGTGCAACCAGTTCATGGGCCAGGAACCCGGCACCCACGAGGAGATCGCCACCTTCTGCTCCACCACCTATGGGACGACCTTCCCCATGACGGAGAAGGTCGACGTCAACGGCGAGGACCGTCACCCGCTGTACGCGGCCCTGGTGGAGACGGCGGACGCAGAGGGCCACACCGGCGACGTGCGGTGGAACTTCGAGAAGTTCCTCGTCGCCCCCGACGGCACCGTCGCGGCGCGCTTCGGTCCCCAGGTCGAGCCGGACTCCGGCGAGGTCACCAAGGCCATCGAGGCGGTTCTGCCGAACTGACCCGGAGACCAGGGACGAGGGAGGCCACCGGCGACGTGGAGAACGTCATCGGTGGCCTCCCTCATGCCCGGAGCCTCTCTCCAGGCCCACGCACTAGATGTCGTAGTACAGCTCGAACTCGCGCGGGTGCGGGCGCAGACGCAGGGAGTCGATCTCCTCGGTGCGCTTGAAGTCGATGTAGGTCTCGATCAGGTCCTTGGTGAAGACGCCGCCCTCCAGCAGGAACTCGTGGTCGGCCTCCAGGGCCTCCAGCGCCGCGTCCAGGGACGCCGGGACCGTCTCGATGTTCTCGGCCTCGGCCGGGGGCAGCTCGTACAGGTCCTTGTCGAGCGGCTCCGGCGGCTCGATCTTGTTCTTGACGCCGTCCAGACCCGCCATGAGCATGGCGGAGAAGGCCAGGTAGGGGTTGGCCGACGGGTCCGGCACCCGGAACTCGATGCGCTTGGCCTTGGGGTTGGAGCCGGTGAGCGGCAGACGGATGCAGGCCGAACGGTTGCGCTGGCTGTAGACCAGGTTGATCGGGGCCTCGTAACCCGGGACCAGGCGGTGGAAGGAGTTCACCGTCGGGTTGGTGAAGGCCAGCAGCGCCGAGGCGTGCTTGAGCAGACCACCGATGTAGTGACGCGCCGTGTCGGAGAGCTGGCCGTAGCCGGACTCGTCGAAGAACAGCGGCTCGCCTTCCTTCCACAGACTCTGGTGGCAGTGCATGCCGGAGCCGTTGTCACCGAAGAGCGGCTTGGGCATGAAGGTCGCCGTCTTGCCCGCGGCGTTGGCGACGTTCTTCACGATGTACTTGTACAGCTGCACGTTGTCGGCGTGCTTGAGCAGGGTGCCGAACCGGATGCCGATCTCGGCCTGACCGGCGGTGCCGACCTCGTGG
>NZ_JBEYLC010000034.1:0-69399 GCF_040635885.1 Nocardiopsis sp. NPDC006832
AACAAACATGGCTTAAAGAAAATCAAACACGCGCTGTTGAGTTCTCAAGAAACAATCACTCTTCCCGTACAAGCTCCGGAACCTTGCGGTTCTCGGTTGCTCTTCCGTGGAAGGCTTCTTCGTTGTGTCTTTACTTTATCAGGTGTTCCGTTTTCCGTCGAATCGGCGGTTTCGGTGTTCCTGATCGGGGCAAAGGCCCGTTTGTGCTTCTTTCGGCTTTGCGTTTTCACCTGTCGGTTTGAACGCTGGGCTTTTGAAGCGACTCTCATCATCTTACATGTCTCGGGGAGTGCCCGAACCATTTCGGTGAAGAAGAGGAAGTGTCTGACTCGAAGATCCGATCACGCCCACGGAGAACCCGTGTTCGTTTCGATCGAGAAGATCTCGTCCCCCTCTCGGCCTTGGGCCGTTCGGAGGCGACTCGGAGAACATTACCCCTGCCCTCCCACCCGTGCAACCCGGAAACCCTGTGCCGTGGGTCACATCAGTTGAGGATCCGGCCGGTGCCCGTTCCCGGAGCCGCGTAGAGCCACTCCCCCTCCAGGTCGATCGCCGCGACGGTGGCCGGTGAGAACGCCGCCATGGCCTGCTCTCCGATGAACGACGCGGCCACCTGAGCGATGGTCGGGTTGTGTCCGACCACCAAGAGGGTGTTCACCACCGGGTCCACATAGGTGATGAGTTCCAGGAGGCTCTCCGGGCCGGCCAGGTAGGCGGCCTCGGTGTGGTCGACCTCCGGGGCCGAATCCATCGCACCCAGTACCCCGTCCAGGGTCTGTCGTGTCCGGGCGGCCGCGGAGCAGATGACGTGTTCCGGTGCGTACCCCTTCTCCTTGAGGAGACGCCCGACCCTCTCGGCCTGGTCTCGGCCCTTGTCGGTGAGGGCACGGTCGAAGTCGATCGCCCCGAACCCGTCCTCGGCCTTCGCGTGGCGCATCAGGAGGAGTGTGCGACTCATGGGGACACCACCGTGGCGACCACGGCGATGAACGCCATGAAGCCGAACATGGCCCCAAGAATGATGAACAGTCCCTTTGCCCCTGACACCTCGACACAACTCCTTCGTTCAGAGCACCGACATCCGTTCCACCAGGGTAGGTGCGTGAACGGAGCGGCCGCCCGGAGGTCCCGGACGGCCGCTCGGCGAAGGTGGGGAGACAAAAGGTGGGGAGGCAAGAGGTCTCCCCACCCGGGGTCGGTGGGGTCAGCCCTTGCCGGTGTCGGCGGCGCGGGCCTCCTCCTTCCGGTTCCCTTCGGTGTCCCCACCCTCGTCCGCGACGGCGTCGCCCACCACGGTCTTCTCGTCTCCGGTGACCTCGCCGTCTCCACCGGCTTCCGGGGCCCCCTTCGGGGTGGTCCGACCATCGACCTCGGCGAGGTCGTTCTCCGTCCCCGACCCCCTGTTCTTCGACCAGAGCACCGCACCGACGAGGATGCCGACCGCCACGACGGTCACTCCGACCCGGAGGACCACGTTGTCCGCGTACATCACCACGGTGGGTGCCACGATCAGCGCGACCAGGTTCATCACCTTGAGCAGCGGGTTGATGGCCGGGCCCGCGGTGTCCTTGAAGGGGTCGCCGACGGTGTCACCGATGATGGTGGCCTCGTGGGCGGCCGAGCCCTTGCCTCCGTGGTGTCCGTCCTCCACCAGCTTCTTGGCGTTGTCCCAGGCGCCACCGGCGTTGGACAGGAACACCGCCATGAGCACGCCCACGGCGATGGCGCCACCGAGGAAGGCACCGAGCGGCGCGTACCCGAAGGCGAAGCCGACGGCGATCGGTGCGAGGACCGCGAGGAGACCGGGGGTGACCAGTTCCCGCAGGGAGTCCTTGGTGCAGATGTCGACGACCCGCGCGTACTCGGGCGTCTCGCTGCCGTCCATGATCCCGGGACGGGTGCGGAACTGGTTGCGCACCTCCAGGACCACCCGCTGGGCGGCCCGGCCGACCGCCATGATGGCGAGGCCCGAAAAGAAGAACACGACGGCCGCGCCGATGATGACACCGACGAGGACGTCCGGGTTGTCCAGCGACAGGGAGAAGATCTCGCCCTCGCCGAGGCGTTCTTGGACCGAGGTGCGGAACGCTCCGAAGAGCGCGGTGGCGGCGAGGACGGCGGTGGCGATCGCGATGCCCTTGGTGATCGCCTTGGTGGTGTTGCCGACGGCGTCCAGGCCGGTGAGGACGTCGGCGCCCTTGCCCTCGACGTCCCCGGACATCTCGGCGATGCCCTGGGCGTTGTCGGCGACGGGACCGAAGGTGTCCATGGCGACGATGATGCCGACCGTGGTGAGGAGCCCGGTACCGGCGAGCGCGACGGCGAACAGGCTGAGGGTGATGGAGCCGCCACCGAGGAGGAACGCGGCGTAGACGGCGCCGGCGATGAGCAGGGCCGAGTAGACCGCGGACTCCAGGCCCACGGAGATGCCGGACAGGATGACGGTGGCCGCGCCGGTCTCGGAGCTCTGCCCGATGTCCTTGACGGGGCGTTTGTCGGTTTCGGTGAAGTAGCCGGTGAGGAGCTGGATGGCCGCGGCGAGTACCAGTCCGATGAGGACCGCGACGATGGCGATGAACCTCGGGTCGGGGTCGGTCCCCGCGGCGGCGATCTCCTCTAGGACTCCGTCGCTGACGCCCTTCAGCTGGTCGAAGCTGCTGGGCAGGTACCAGAGCGCGGTGCCGATGACGAGGACGGCGGAGATGCCCGCCGAGACGAAGAAGCCGCGGTTGATCGCGCTCATCGCCGTCTTGTCCTTGGCCCTGGGCGCGACGATGAAGATTCCGATGATGGCGGTGATGACACCGATCATGGGGACCAGCAAGGGGAAGACGAGCCCCTCGGTGCCGAAGGCGACACGGCCCAGGATGAGCGAGGCGACGAGGACCACCGCGTAGGACTCGAACAGGTCGGCGGCCATGCCGGCGCAGTCGCCCACGTTGTCACCGACGTTGTCGGCGATGGTGGCGGCGTTTCGGGGGTCGTCCTCGGGGATGCCCTGTTCCACCTTGCCCACGAGGTCGGCACCGACGTCGGCGGCCTTGGTGAAGATGCCACCGCCCACTCGCATGAACATCGCGAGGAGGGCCGCGCCGAAGCCGAAGCCCTCCAGGACGATGGGGGCGTTCTCCCGGTAGATGAGGACTACGATCGCGGCGCCGAGCAGGCCGAGGCCGACGGTGATCATGCCGGCGACACCGCCGGTGCGGAAGGCGATGCGCATGGCGGCGTGGCCGTCGCTCTCGCCGCCGCCACGGGCGGCGGCGGCCACACGGACGTTGCCGCGGACCGCGAGCCACATTCCGATGAAGCCGGTGGCCGCCGAGAGCAGGGCGCCGAGGGCGAAGAACAACGATCGGCCGATGGCGATGGCCCATGTGTCGGCGTGCAGGAGAAGTAGTAGTAGCGGGATGACGACGATGAAGACCGCGAGTGTGCGGAACTGTCGTTTCAAGTAGGCCGCGGCGCCTTCCTGAACGGCGACCGCGATATTGCGCATTCGTTCGGTGCCCTGCCCGGCGGCGAGTACCTCACGTACGAGCATCCCCGCTACGGCGAGCGCGAGGAGCGCGACCACCATGACGACGATGACGAGGGTGAGGTCCCTGCCTTCCAGGGCCAGGGCCATGCCACTATCCGCGGCGATGTTGAGCCCAGACAATCCGTCCTCCTTGAGACGGGCACATCCTTTTCGGCCCCGTCATCGAAGGTGTGCGGAACAGCCGCCTCTTGGGCTTCGGTGCCGCGCACCGCCGTATGCGTTCCGTCGTCCACAGGGGTATTGAACTGGGGCGACATCACGCGGGTCGGGGTCGAAGCGGTGCCACCTTTCTGTGTGGTGCACGCCGCCCGCGTCACGTACCGGCGAGCGGTGATCCGGGGATTGTACGCACGCGGAAGAATAATTAAGAGGGTCGGTTCACCATTTCCCCAATTGGGATTGAAGATGTGACCCCATGGTGATCTCGGGATTCGGATTAATGGCTTTGTTGGTCTTTTTTGCCTCAGATGACATCGCATAATGCGTTAGTGCCATGCAAATGACAAAGCACGTATACGGGCATGAATCAGAAATTACCCTCTGTAGTCACTGGAGGCACAGGAGGGCCAGAGGTCTCGATAACCCCTGTCATACCGCTCTGGTGGTGGGTTTCGGTCCGGACGGAATTAGGCCGTCCGCAGCCGCATTCCAGAGGGATCGATGCCGTCGCCAGAGGTGGCACGCCCACTGTCGAGATCGTCGGCCAGACCCCGCGCGAACACGGCGATCCCCGCCACGTCCACCCCGTGTGGAGCGTCCGGACCGAACTCCTCCACCCGGTCGGCGCCTCGTCGCAACAGGCGGGCCGCGCCCAACCGGTTACCGCGCTGGGCGTGGGTGACCCCGACCGCGGTCTGCGCCAGTCCTCGCCACAGCTCCCGCTCCGGCTCCGGGGACGACTTCCAGACCGCTTCGAGCACTTCGTGCGCGGTGAACGCGTAACCCTGGTCCAAGAGCCGTTGGGCCTCGCCCAGCCCCTCCTCCACGGTGAACTCCGCGTCGTCGGGCACACGCTCGACCTCGCCCCGACCGCCATGAGGCATAGGGCGCCCGTACCGGTCACGAGGCCGCTGGTTCTGTGCCCGCCCGACCTCGTTACGGTCGCGTTCGCCCTCGGCCCGTGTCGTCATGGGTGCCTCCCCGCCGCTCGCCATCGATCTCCCGCATCCACCCTACGAGAGCCTCCGCGACGTGACCCGGCCGCTCCTCCTGGGGGAAGTGTCCGGCGTCGGGCACCGACACCCAGCGGTAGGGGCCGGCGACGAGTCGCGCCGAGGATCGGGCGACCTCGGGCGGACAGACCGGGTCCAGGGAACCGTGCAGTTGGAGGACGGGGATCCGTACCGCGGCGCGCATTCGATGGGCGTACCGGAGGCCGTCCGCGCGCCACCGCGACCGGAAGATCCAGCGGTGGTACTCCAGCGAGCAGTGCGAGACCTTCGGGATCGAGAAGGCGAGACGGTAGCGTTCCTCGGCCTCGCGGTCGGGCCACCCCGGGGCCGACCAGGCGTCGAGGAGTTCGCCCACACGGACGCAACCGTCGGCGAGCAGCCGGTGTTCGGGAAGGATCGGCACCTGGAAGCGGAGCATGTGACCGGCGCCGGGCCCCGGAGAAAGGAAGGCACGGGCGGCGCGTCGAGGGTGGGGGGCCGACACCGCGGCCAGGGCGCGAACCGTACCCGGATGATAGGCGGTCATGGTCCAGCCGATCAGTCCGCCGACCCCGTGTCCGACCACGACGGCCTCGGCGGACCCGAGCGCGCGGACCAACCCCGCCATGTCCTGCGCCAGACCCACCAGGTCGTATCCCCGCGGGGTCTTGTCGCTGGCGCCATAGCCCCGGAGGTCGACGGCGACGGCCCGATATCCGGCCCCGGCCAGGGCGGTCATCTGGTCGCGCCACGTCCACCAGAACTGGGGGAAGCCGTGCAGGAGGAGGACGGGTGGACCTTCGCCGAGTTCGGCCACGTGGAACCGGGCTCCGGCCGCGCCGACCGTCCGGTGGGCCCAGGGGCCGTCCACATAGGCGACCGAATCGTCCAGCACCCGCGGGTCGCTAGTCGTTCGTGACGGCGGTGGCCCCGCCGGCGGTGGTCCTACTGGTGGCGGTGGCCTTGGTGACGGCCGTGGCCCCGCCGTGCCTGGGCGGACGGATCTCTCCACGAAGGATGCCCACGAGGCGGGAGGTGGTGATCGCCGTGCGGGCCAGGCCCTGGCGACGACGCAGGTTGATGACCGCGACCAGGGCGAAGATCAGGGCGATCAGCAGGTAGAAGCCGGTGACGGCGAGGAAGGAGGTCCAGTACTGCCAACCGAAGACCTCCGCCAGGAAGAATCCGGCGGTGATGGAGAAGAGGATCGCCACGAGGTGCAGGATGACACCGGCGGCACCGAACTCACCGATGCTCTTGCCGATCTTGACGGCGTCCGCCTTGGCCTCGAGCTTGGCGAGCCTGATTTCGAGCTTGACCAGATGCGAGAGGTTGTCGGTGGCGTCGGTGACCAGTTCACCGATGGAACGTTCGGGGTCGCCGGCAGCGCCAGGTCGGCCGGTACCCGGCTTGTCCACCATCGTGGGGGTTCCCTTCTCTCGGTCCGAACACGCGGATTATCCTCCGCATCCTCGCACATGCCATGCCACCGATGTCTCTCACGGCACGCAAAACGGCGGGCTTCGGTTTCGGTGGTGAGTGAGCGGTCGAAGGCGCCCCACCCCCGCGGGAGGGGATGGGGCGCCGTTGAACCGTCGGTGTCGCGACCCCTCAGCCGTCCGTCTTGGCCGAGGGCAACTGCTTGGCGATCACGTCCATGATCGACGAGTCGGTCAGGGTGGAGGTGTCACCGATGTCCCGGTTCTCCGCGATGTCGCGCAGCAGACGCCGCATGATCTTGCCGGATCGGGTCTTGGGCAGTTCCGGAACCGCGAGGAGGCGGGCGGGCTTGGCGATCGGGCCGAGCGAGCTGCCGACGTGGTCGCGCAACTCCTGGACCAGGTCCTCCGGGACCTCTTCCTGTCCACCCCGCAGGATGACGAAGCCGACGATCGCCTGACCGCTCACCTTGTCGGCGGCTCCGACGACCGCCGCTTCGGCGACCTTGGGGTGCGAGACCAGGGCCGACTCAACCTCGGTGGTGGAGATGTTGTGGCCGGAGACGAGCATGACGTCGTCCACGCGGCCGAGCAGCCACATGTCACCGTCCTCGTCCTTCTTGGCACCGTCACCGGGGAAGTAGAGACCCTCGAAGCGCGACCAGTAGGTGTCCTTGTAGCGCTGGTCGTCGCCCCAGATGCCGCGGAGCATGGCCGGCCAGGGTTCGCGGATGACGATGAAGCCGCCTTCGCCGTCGGGCACCGATCGCCCTTGTTCGTCGACGACGTCGGCCTCGATGCCCGGGATCGGACCCATCGCGGCGCCGGGCTTGCCCGAGGTGACACCGGGCAGCGGGCTGACCATGATGGCGCCGGTCTCGGTCTGCCACCAGGTGTCCACCACCGGGGCCCTGCCGCCGCCGATGTTCTCCCGGTACCAGATGTAGGCCTCGGGGTTGATCGGCTCACCGACCGAACCGATGACGCGCAGGCTCGACAGGTCGTACTTCGCGGGGATCTCGTCTCCCCACTTCATGAAGGTACGGATCGCGGTGGGCGCCATGTAGGCGATCGTGACCTTGTACTTCTCGATGATCTCCCAGAAACGGCCCTTGTGCGGGGTGTCCGGGGTGCCCTCGTACATGACCACGGTCGCGGCGTTGGAGAGCGGACCGTAGACGATGTAGGAGTGACCGGTGACCCAGCCGATGTCGGCGGCGCACCAGTAGACGTCGGTCTCCGGCTTGAGGTCGAAGACCGCCCAGTGCGTGTACGAGGACTGGGTGAGGTACCCGCCGGTGGTGTGCAGGATGCCCTTGGGCTTGGCCGTGGTCCCGCTGGTGTACATGATGTACAGCGGGTCCTCGGCGTCGTGCGCCTGGGGGGTGTGCTCGGTGCTCGCGGAGCCGACGGCGTCGTGCCACCACACGTCCCGGTCGGTCCATTCGACGTCCTGGCCGGTGCGGCGGACGACGAGGACGTTCTCGACGACGGGACGGTTCGCGACGGCCCCGTCCACGGCGGGCTTGAGGGCGCTGGGCTTGCCGCGCCGGTAGCCGCCGTCGGCGGTGATGACGAGCTTGGCCTGGCTGTCGTCGATGCGCTGGCCGAGGGCGTCGACGGAGAACCCGCCGAAGACGACCATGTGCACGGCGCCGATACGGGCGCAGGCGAGCATGGCGACGACCGTCTCCGGGATCATCGGCATGTAGATGGCGACCCGGTCGCCCTTCTTCACGCCGAGCGCGGTGATCGCGTTGGCCGCCTGGGACACCTGGTCCTTGAGGTCGGCGTAGGTGATGGTGCGGCTGTCACCGGGCTCGCCCTCCCACTGGATGGCGGCGCGATCACCGAGACCGGCGTCGACGTGGCGATCCACGCAGTTGACGGAGGCGTTGAGCTTGCCGCCGACGAACCACTTCGCGTAGGGCGGGTCCCAGTCCAGAACGGTGTCCCACTCCCGATCCCACTGGAGCCTGCGGGCCTGCTCCTCCCAGAAGCCGAGTCGGTCGGCGGCCGCGGCGTCGTAGGCGTCCGCCTTGACGTTGGCGTTCGCGGCGAGCTCCGCCGGCGGCGGGAAACTACGTGTTTCGTGGAGAAGGTTGGACAGTGTCTCCTGGCTCGAGGGAGTGCTGTCGGCCACTGTGATTCTCCTTACGTTGGCGGTGGGCACCCAATTAATCATGTGGCGTAGGGCGCGTGAACAGCCGGGTCTCGGTCCAGCGGCGGTGAGCGCCGGGCGAGCGCCGAACGGTCGACGAACGGTCGTCGCTCCGCGATGAACGGTCTTCCCAGAACCCGTCCGGGCATGTGGGCGGTCGGTGTTACCGCCGCGTAGTGTTGGTTGACGTGAGCGAATCGAGTTCTGCCTCCCTGTCCGACCCACTGTCCCGGATCGCCGAGCTGCCGGGGGTGAGCGACGCGGTCGACGAGACGCGAACCCTGGTCGACCGGCTGAGGGACCACCGGATCCTGCGTCGGCGCAGCAACGACGTGTCCCTGGAGTCCTCCTTGCGCGGCGCGTGCGCGTCGGCGGCCTTGGAGGGCGCCGAGGTCTCGATGGACGAGATCCGCGAGGGGCACGTCTACGACACCAGGATCAAGGGTGCGCTGCGCATCGGCGGTGAGCTGGGCGCGATGGTGGACACCTGGCCGAAGGCGCCCCGGCAGACCCTGGCGCGACTGCACACGTTGGCCGCCGCCGACGCGGTCTCCGAGGAGGCGCTGGGCCGCCCACGCCTGGATGGTGAACGGGCCGAGGATCCCCTGGACCTGGGTCCCGTGCCAAGTTCCTCGGTGGCCTCCGCGCGGCTGGAGGGCCTGTACCGACTGCTGGAGTCCCGCACGAAGGTGCCCGCCCTGATCACCTCGTCGCTGGTGCACGGAGAGCTGATGGCGGTCCGTCCGTTCGGATGGGGTGACGGACTGGTGGCGCGCGCCGCGGAGCGGTTGACCCTGATCGAGCGCGGCCTGGACCCGAAGTCGTTGGTCGCCTCCGAGCTGGGCCACCAGACGTTGAGGGACGAATACGCCCCCGCCCTGCGCGGATACATGGAGGGCACCCCGGAGGGTGTCGGCGGTTGGATCGTGTACTGCTGCCGCGCCGTGTTCGCCGGCGCCCAGGACTCCATGGCCACGTGCGAGGCGCTCAAGCGCGGCTGAAGTCGCACCGAACGCGCTTCGGTCCACTCCGTGTCGGACCTTGCGCGGGAAAGCCGCTAAGTTTCGCAATCGTCCATTAACCGACAAGTGGAACGGCCATTCGATATCGGTTCGGTCACGCTTGAACGTTGGACAATCTTTCAAGAATGCTACGGGCATCTGCACGTGCACGTCGAACGGCGCCTCGGGGCTTGACCCGGGGCGCCGTTTCCGACCTTGGAGCGACGGGTTGTCAAGCGTCGGCGATCTGTAGTCCGACCTGGTGGAACTCGATTCCATCAGACCTGGACAGGCCCTATGGGGCCCAGCGAGGCGTGGGCTCCCGTGACCGAGGTCGGGGTGGGACTCATG
Organism: Nocardiopsis sp. NPDC006832; assembly: GCF_040635885.1. Taxonomy (NCBI): domain Bacteria; kingdom Bacillati; phylum Actinomycetota; class Actinomycetes; order Streptosporangiales; family Nocardiopsidaceae; genus Nocardiopsis; species Nocardiopsis sp. NPDC006832. The sequence goes on from NZ_JBEYLC010000034.1 coordinate 9,645, forward strand.
CCACCGTCCACTTTCTTTCTACGCCGTACACCCACGCGTCGAATAGACGGTTGACGGAAGGTTTTCCCCTGGATTCCCGAACCCATACGTGACACTCGTGATAGCGTCTGGCTCGGAAGTTGAGCGAAGGACCGAGATCCTCGGTGAAAACCGAGGCGGAACGTCCCTTTCGAGTGCCTGACGGCAATACGGACATGTCGATCGGACGGTCCCACCGACCGTTCTTCGCGCCAACACGCACCAGCGGACCATCTCCAAGGTCTCGGGAGTTCGATGACCACTCCCGCAGGCCCTTCCTAGGAGAGCGGAACAGCCGACCCGTCCCCCCAGGGCCGGACCAGGGCCGCCCCAGATCCCCCTCTGGGACGAGACCCACGGTTTCCGCTCCGCCTCGCCTGCCGGGCGGGACACACGACAGCCCCCGTACGTATGTCCCGCCCGTGGGTGAGGCCGATCGGCTCTCAGGTCGGGTCCCACGGAGTTATCCACAGATCCGCGCACCCCACTTCTCTCGCGCTCCGGTGTCGACCAAGGTCGAAAGGGCAGGTTCCCGCCCTCACCGGAGGTCCGATGGACGTTCCGCAGCGCCCCCTCATCGTCACCGCAGATCCCGCCCTCCTCGACGACCTGCTTCGGTTGGCCACCGCGGCCGCGACCGAGGTGGCCGTCGCCCCCGACCCCGAACACGCGTTGCGTTCCTGGCGCCGGGCGCCACTGGTCGTGGTCGGCGCGGACCTGCGAGGGACCCTGGGCGCGGCCGAGCCACCGCCACACCCTCGGTTGGTGGTCGCCTCCCGCTCACCCGACGCCCCGGATCCTCGGATCATGGCACCGGACCCGTCCGACGGGGAGCGCACCTCTCCCGGACCATCCGCCGGGGTCACCGCCGGTCCTGGACCTACGGTGACCGACCCACAGGGGTCCGGCCCGAAGGGGTCCGGCCCGAAGGGGCCCGGCCTCACGGGGCCCGGTCGACGAGGATCCGGACTCGACGACGGTTCACCCGTCTACCTGCTCCCCCGGGACGAGTCGCTTCTGGTCGAACTGTTCGCCGCGGTCGGTGAGCGTCGACCCGCGCCCACCGTGTCGGTCATCGGGGGACGTGGAGGAGCCGGGGCCAGCCTGCTCACCGTGGCCCTCGCCCTGGCCGGAGAACGCGCCGGACACTCCACCGCTCTCCTGGACGCCGACCCCCTGGGTTGTGGACCCGACATCTACCTGGGCTGCGACCACACCCCACAGAGTCCACGCACCGGTTGGAACGACCTGGTGAACCAGCGTTCCCGTACCCCCTGGCGGGCTCTACGCGATGGGCTTCCCCACGCGGGTCTGGTGGACGTCCTCACCTGGGCGCGGGGCACCGGTGGGCAGGGGACGTCGCTGCCCGTGGGCGCGGCCCGATCCGTGCTGGCCTCCGCCCGGCGAGGTTCCGATCTGGTGGTGATCGACCTGCCGCGATCCTTCGACGCCACCACCCGGGTGTTCCTCAACCACTCCGACCTCGTGCTGCTGGTCGTACCCGCCGACGTGTACGCGGTGGTGTCGGCCGCGCGCATGATCGAGACACTTCGACAGGAGACCGACCGTCTCCGGTTGGTGGTGCGCGGGTCACACGGCGGCCTGTCCACTTCGGTGGTCACCGGAAGTCTGGGGGTGGACCTGGACGCGGACCTGCCACCGGAACCCGGACTGTCCCGGGCCCTGACGGTGGGCGAGGTGCCCGCGCGGCACCCCCGGTCGCCGCTGGCCCGGTACGCGGACCGCGTGGTCGGAACGTTCTCCGGCCTGCGGGAGGCGGGATGAGGCGGATCGAACGGCTGTGGCACGGTTCCCCCGCCACCTCCGAGGGCGGTGGGCCGCCGGAACCGACATCGGTTCCACCACGCGGGATCGGATCGGGTCCGGAGCCCGTGGGGAACACCGTGGCGCCGGGGCCGATCTCCCCGGAGCAGCGCAAGGCCCTCCTGGAGCGGGTCCGCAACCGCTTCGTGGCCAGTGGGTCCTCGATCACCCCCGCCAACGTGGCGACCGCCCTGCGCGCCGAGGGGACCCTGCTGGGCGGTACCGACATGCTCGAACTCACCCGGGCGCTGAGCGCCGACCTGTACGGGGCGGGTCCGTTGGAGGAGCTGATGACCACCGGCGTCACCGACATCCTCGTCAACGGCCCCGACCAGGTGTGGGTCGACACCGGTGAGGGGCTACGACGGGTCGAGCACGTGCGGTTCGACTCGGCCGACGAGGTGCGTCGGCTCGCCCAACGGTTGGCGTTCCGCGCCGGCCGCCGGTTGGACGCGGCCTCCCCCTACGTGGACGCCCGGCTGCCAGGTGGGGCGCGGCTCCACGCCGTGTTGCCACCGATAGCGGCGGAGAGCGCCTGTGTCTCGCTGCGGATGCCACCGACCCGGGTCTTCGGCCTGCCCGCGCTGATCGAGTGCGGCACGCTGACCCCGTCCGGAGCCGAACTGCTCCGGGCACTGATCACCCGACGGATTCCGTTCCTGATCAGCGGCGGCACCGGAACGGGCAAGACCACCTTGTTGTCGTGCCTGTTGTCCCTGGTGCCACCGGACGAACGGATCGTGTTGGCCGAGGACTCCCCCGAACTGCGCCCCGACCACCCGCACGTGGTGCGGTTGCAGACGAGGCCGGCCAACATCGAGGGCAGCGGTGAGGTGTCCTTGGAGACCCTGGTCCGTCAGGGACTGCGAATGCGTCCGGACCGACTCGTGGTCGGCGAGGCCCGAGGGCCGGAGATCGTGTCCCTGCTGAGTGCCCTGAACACGGGCCACGAGGGCGGCGCCGGCACCCTCCACGCCAACGGGGCCGGTGAGGTGCCCGCACGGGTGGAGGCCATGGGCTGCGCCGCGGGGATGGACCGAGGCGCGGTGCACAGTCAGCTCGCGGCCACCGGGGTTCTCGTCCTGCATCTGGTCCGGGACCGACGAGGACGACGGCTGGCCGAGGTGCGGACCCTGCGTCGTGAGGGGTCCGGTCTGGTCCGGGCCGAACCGGCGGTGGAGTTCACCCCCGAGGGTCGCCGGATCGAACACGCGGGGACGGCGGAGCTGGTCGAGCGGTTGGGGCGGGGGTGGCGACGTTGACCCTGCTGGTGGTGTGCTCCCTGGCCGCGGCGCTGCTGTGGTCACCGCCCCGGACCGGTCGGTTCCGGCTGGCCACGGTCCTGCCCCGGTCCCGCTCTCGACGTTGGTCGCCACCCGCGTTCCGGTCGCCTCTGGCCGCCCACCGGATGGTGACCGAACGTCGGCGGGCCGTCATCACGCTCTGCCGGGTCATGGCCGCCGAACTCCGCGCCGGACAGCCACCCGAGCTCGCGCTTCGGGTGGCCGCGATCGAGGCCGGGCCACTCGTGGGAGAACCGGTCGACGCCGAGTCACTGCGTCGTACGGCCGGCGGTGAGGAGGGGTTGTGGGAGCTGGCGTATCTGGCGGCGTGCTGGGAGGTCGCCTCGGAGACCGGGGCCGGGCTGGCCGTCGTGGTGGACGACCTCGCGGCCAACCTGACCGAGCAGGAGGAGACGCGGGCCGAGGCGTCCGCCCGGACGGCCGGGCCGAGGACCACCGCGATGATGCTGAGCGGTCTTCCGCTGGTGGGGCTGGCGATGTCGGCGGGCCTGGGCGGGACCCCGTGGGAATTCCTGTTCACCACACCACTGGGCCTGATGTGCCTTGGTGGTGGCCTGTCACTGGACCTCATCGGTGCTTGGTGGACCCTGCGGTTGGTGCGGGGCGCCGTGGACCGCCCCTGAGCCGTGCGGGGACGTGGAACGACCGGGGTCGACGGTGCCCACGGCGATCGGAGAAGGGACGCAAGGGGTGGGGATGTTCTTCGAGGGGCTGACGGTGGCGTGCGTGGTGGCCGCTGTATGGGTGCTGTTCCGTCCACGGCCGGACGAGGAACGGGAGGATCCACCACGCCGGTGGGGACGGCCGGCAGGGCCCGTGGTCCGGTTCGTGGCCTCGGTGATCGCGGTGGCGGCCGTGACCGGGCTGTTGGGGCTGTTCGCCGGGGCCGTCGTACTCGGCGGAACGCTCTGGCTTTGGTGGCGAGGGGCGCGAGCGCGGGTCGATCCCGGCAGGCTCCCGATCACCGCCGATCTGCCGGTGTTGATCGGTCTGATCGGTTCGGGCATCCGGGCCGGCGCGACCCTCCCCGTGTGTCTTGCCGCGGTGTCGGAGGCTGCCCGAGGTCCGGTGGGCGAGGAGTTGGCCGCCGTCTCCGAGCGGTTGCGGTTGGGCGCGGAACCGGCCTCGGCCTGGCGACGCTCGGCCCTGCCCGATCCCCTGGTGGCGGTGGGACGAGACCTGGCCCGGGCGGCCGACACGGGAGCCCCGGTCGCCGACCTGCTCGACCGCCACGTGTCCGACCTGCGCCGGTCGCTACGGGCCCGCGCCACGGCCCGCGTCGAGCGCTTGGGGGTGCTGGTGGTCGCGCCGCTGGGTTTGTGCTTCCTGCCGGCGTTCGTCCTGATCGGTCTGGTACCCATGGCCGCGGAACTGCTGGGTTCGGCCCTGACTCCCTGAGGATCCCGCGCCGGGAACGAAGGACGGGGCGTCGAGGACCATGGCCGGCGGGTCCCACCAGGTCCGAACGCCCCGCGTCGACGACCGGCACCGGGCGCCGGGGGACGTCTCCCCCGGCCCGGGCTCGGTTCAGTGGACGTCGAGGTCATCGCTCAGGCGACGACGACCCAGGTAGAGCGGCGGAAACCGCGGCCACCCCACGGCCAGGCGCAACCCGAGGGTGCCGGCGGCGAGCAGGAACAGCAGGGTGGTCGAGGTGACCCCGACCGCGCGTCCGAACACACTCGTGGCCGAGGTCTCCTCGAACGCGAGACCGTCCACGGAATCCATCTCCTGTGGTTCCTCCACCTTCTTGCTCGGTGGTCGTTCACCGAGGTCCTGGTCGTGGTCGCCGGAGGGGGTCGGGCGCGCGGTGTCGGAGGCCCGACTCACCGTTCCGCCCTCCGCCGGCCGAGGTTCGGGGGTCGGGGACGGGGACGGGGACGGGGGCGGGGACTCGGCGACCACCGAGGCGGCGCCGTCCCCCTCCGTCTGCTCCGACTCGTGCGTCGGTTCCGCTTCGGGCTCGGCCTCGGGGACCGCCGGACTCGACTCGGGAACGGCCGATGGTTCGGACGTCGGTTCCGTCGGGTCCGGGGCCGGGGCGGACGGATCGATGTCCTCGCCCGGATCCTCGGATTCGTCCACACGCCCCTCTGCGTCGTCCCCGCCGGAGGCCTCGTCCTCCAGTACGGCGACGCAGTCGGCGAGGGGCCCGAGAAACCCTGTCCCGGCATCGGCGTCGGCATCCGTGTCGGGTGCCTCCGCGTCCACGTCCGGGGATATGGCCCGACTGCTCGGCGACTCGGGGAGATCCGTGGCGGGGGTGGCCGAGGGCACGGACGTGGGGCAGGGGGCGACTCCATCGGTGGGCGGCGGGGGAACACAGAGCAGGAGAGCGCACAGAACAACGGAATGAGCGGTCATTCCACCTCCTCGGTGGAGTCGTGGACGGGGCCGGCTCGGGCGACGGCCCGCAGGGTCATGGGGAGCGGGGACGAGGACAGGGCGGCCGTCACCGTGACCGTGTGGACGTCGAGCGCACAGTCGTCGAGGTCCGCGCCGTTGGCGGAGGCGGTCTCGACGGCCACCGCGCAGGCCGACTCCTCCCCCTGATGGGCACGGGCCGCCGCCGCGAGCGCCGCCAGGTCGGCGGCGGCCCCCACCCGTTCGCGGTCCAGGACCAGCCCGGCGCCGGTCAGTACCGCGTAGGTGAGGAACATCAGCACCAGGCACACGGAGACGCTCCCCGCGGTGCCGGCACCTACGTCGCCGCCCCTCATGGACCTGGTTCCAGGGGGACCGCGGCGACGCCGTCGATCCCCACGGGTGGGGTGAGGGCGGGTCCGAGCCGGACCCGGGCCCGCACGGTGACGCGGGCCATGTCGTCGTCGGTGGTCAGGTCGATGTGGGCGTCGTTCGGAGCGGCTTCCATCGCGAGGGCCCGGGCCCGTTCCGGAGACTCGCCACGGGCGAGCGCCCTGGCCCCGATCCGTGCCGCGTCGGCGCAGGAGAGCTGGGCGGCGGCCGCCGCGACCGCGCCGAGCGCGATACCGAGCACCAGCAGCAGCGCCGGAAGCACCATGGCCGTCTCCATCGTGGTGGAGCCGCGATCAGCGGTCGGAGCCGAGCGCATCGACGATGGTCGTGGTGAGGGCGGTCTGGACGGTGTCTCCGGTGAGGATGACGTAGAGGAGCCCGGCGAACGCCACCACCGCGAGGGTGCAGATGGCGTATTCGGCCGTGGTCAACCCTCGGTCGTCGAGGCGGACGGGCATGGTCGGGCACGGGTAGGGGAACACGGGACCTCCCTGGTGACGGGACGGATGAGGTTCCGCCCCACTTCCAGGTTGCGCGGTCCCGGTTCGCGATGGAAGCGCCGATCCACAGCCTGTGGATAACTCCGCGCGCCACCCGAGGTCCGTCCCGGCGCCATCGCGGGAGTCCCGCGTCCGGCCCTGGTCGGAGATGCCTCCGGTGCCCGGTCAGTCGCCTTCTTCGGTGACCCCGCCGAGGACCTCGTCCAGCAGCCGCAGCGCGCCGGACTTGCTCAACGGCTCATTGCCCGTGCCGCACTTGGGCGACTGGACGCAGGAGGGGCACCCCTGTTCGCACTCGCAGTCCGCGATCACCGCCCGGGTCGCCGTGAGCCACTCTCGGGCGGCGGCGTGGCCGCGTTCGGCGAAGCCGGCACCACCCTCGTAACCGTCGTAGACGAACACCGTCAGACGACCGGTGTCGGGGTGCAGTGAGGTGGAGACGCCTCCGATGTCCCAGCGGTCGCAGGTGGCCAACAGGGGCAGCATGCCGATGGCGGCGTGTTCGGCCGCGTGGGCGGCGCCGAGCAAACCCACGTCCTCCTTGCGCAGCCGGTTCTCACCCTCCTCGGTCAGCGTCCACCAGACCGCACGGGTCTGGAGCGTGCGTTCGGGCATGTCGAGGGGCTGTTCGCCGAGGACCGAACCGGTGCGCACGTCGCGTTTGAGGAACCCCACCACCTGGCGGGCCACCTCGACCTCGCCGAAGTGCACGCTCGCACCACTCGGCCAGGTCTCCTGGCGCAGCACGGAACGGATGGAGATGTCCGTGGTGTCGCGCGCCCACGTGCTGTAGGGCGGCTCGGCGGTGTGCACCAAGGCCACGCCCTCGTCCAGATCGAGGTCGTCGACCAGGTGGGTGATCCCCTGGTGGAGATAGACGGCGCCGGGGTGAACGGTGCCGTGCGCGGCGGCCTCGTCGATCTCCCCGAGCAGTTGGCCGCTGCCCGTGTCGACGATCTGCACGGGTGGACCCCCCGAACCGCGAATATCGGCGAGGTCACTGGCCCTCTCGTTGCTGGTCCAGAACCACCCCCGTGGACGTTTCCTCAGCAGCCCTCGTTCCACGAGTTCATCGAGCCTCTCCCGCGTGCTCTCTCCGAAGAGATCGAAGTCGTCACGCGTGACCGGAAGCTCCTGGGCGGCCGCGCACAGGTGTGGACCAAGGATGTGCGGGTTTTCCGGGTCGAGGACGGTGGCCTCGACCGATCGTCCGAAAATGGCCTCGGGATGGTGGGCCAGGTAGGTGTCGAGGGGATCGTCCCGGGCGATGAACACGGCCAGCGCGTCGTCGCCGCGCCGGCCCGCGCGCCCGGCCTGCTGCCACAGGGAGGCCAGCGTGCCCGGCCATCCGGCGATGAGCACCGCGTCCAACCCGCTGATGTCCACCCCCAGTTCGAGGGCGTTCGTGCTGGCCAGACCCAACAGCTCTCCCGAACGGAGTGCTTCCTCCAGGCTCCGCCGGTCATCGGCCAGGTACCCGCCTCGGTACGCCGCCACCCGTTCGGCCAGGTCGTGTTCGCCCTGCTCGGTGAGCATCCGCCGGGCGGACAACGCCACCACCTCCGCGCCCTGTCGGGAACGCACGAACACCAGGGTCCGCACCCGGTCCCGCACCAGGTCGACCAGCATCTCGGCGGCCTGGGAGGGCGCGGTACGGCGGATCGGCGCGCCCTGCTCACCGGTGAGGTCGGTCATCTCCGGTTCCACCAGGGCCACGGACAGACCCGGTCGCGGTGAGCCGTCCTCGCTGATCGCGGTCACCGGCACACCGGTCAGCCGGGTGGCGCTCTCCGCCGGGGACCCGGAGGTGGCCGAGGCCAGCACGAACACCGGTTCCGAACGGTAGCGGGCGCACACCCTGCGCAGACGCCGCAGGATCTGGGCGACGTGCGACCCGAACACCCCGCGGTACCTGTGCGCCTCGTCGATCACCACGTAGCGGAGCCGCCGCAGGAAGCGGGCCCACGCGCCGTGTCTGGGGAGCATCCCGTGATGCAGCATGTCCGGGTTGGTGAGCACGTACCCGGCGTGTTCGCGTACCCAGGTGCGCTCTTCGGGGGAGGTGTCGCCGTCATATACGGCCGCACGCATGCCTGAAAGCCCCAGGTCCGTAATCCATCGGAGTTGGTCCTGGGCGAGCGCCTTGGTGGGTGAGAGGTAAAGCACCGTTCCACCCGCGTCGATCGCGTCCACGGCGGGCATAAGGAAGGCGAGCGACTTTCCCGAGGCGGTGCCCGTGGCTATGATCACATCGCGGCCCGAACGTGCGAGGTCCGCGGCTGCCGTCTGGTGGGACCACGGGTTCGTGATCCCCCGTTCGGCCAGCCGTTCGACCAGGTGGGGAGCTGTCCACTCCGGCCAGTCCCCGCTCACTCCCGCGTTCCGGGTCACATGCTCGATGTGGGTGACCTGCGGGTACCGGGTGTCGTCACGCCACACTCCGGGGAGCACGGGCTCCGACCGCCTCATCGAGACCCCTCTCAGTGGACACGTTCACAGAGCACACGCCCCTCCGGGCACGGCTCGGGTACCGATGCACATCGGTTTCAGTGTGACATCCGAGGGAAGAGTTGCGCGGGGTCACCGTTTTCCCGCCCCCAGGGCGGGCAGACACTCGGGACACCCGTGGTTGAATGCGTGCTGGTGGGGTAACGCCCGGCAGAGACCATTCGCGAGAATTCGCGGTTCGGCGCTGGAGGACTTGTGGACTTGAAGCTTGATCATTACACCGAGGGCGACACCGAGATCGTCGTCGTTGAGGGTGAGATCGATGTCTATACCGCGCCCCGACTTCGCGAGCTGCTCATCGACCTGGTGAACAAGGGCAACTTCTACCTCGTGGTCAACATGGAGAAGGTGGAGTTCCTGGACTCGACGGGCCTCGGTGTGCTCGTGGGCGGGCTGAAGCGCGTCCGTGCTCACGACGGGACGCTGGACTTGGTGTGCACCCAGGAGCGGATCCTGAAGATCTTCCGGATCACCGGCCTGACCAAGGTGTTCGGCATCCACGACACGGTGCAGGAAGCCATCGACAAGCGCTCCGCGAAGTAGCCCAGAGCGAGCGATGGCAACCATCACGCTCACGATCAGCGCGCTCCCCGCTCACGTGCGTACGGCTCGGCTCATGGCCGCGACCGTCGCACGGCGAGCGGGAATCGCCGCCTCCGCGATCGATGAGATCAGGCTGGCGGTCGGTGAGGCCTGCTCCCGGGCGGTGGCGGCTCACAAGCTGCACTGCCCGACGCAACCGATCCTGCTCCAGCTGATCGACGGGAGCGGAGCTGATCCGGTGTCGGAGCCCCGCACCGACACCACGAGCCGAGCAGCACGCGCCAACGGGAGCGCCACACGACGATTCGAGGTCGTGGTCTCCGATCGAGCCCCCTCCAAGGACTCGGACGAGACCTTCAACCATGTCGAACCCCTACTCGATGGCCTTTTCCTCGATGGCGATGACACCCCTCCGGGGGGCATCTCCGGGTTCTCCCCCGGCCTCGGCCTTGCGGTGATCACCGGTCTCGCGGACGAGGTGAGCATCGAGCCACAGGAACTGGGAACGGTGGTGCGCATGAGCTGGCCTCTGGGCACCGACCAAGCCCAGGATCCGAGCTCGAACTGACGCTGTTCGGCGATCCGGTCTCCAAGGCCGGATCGACCGGACCGTCGAGACGATGACGACGAAGGGGGCGCCTTCCCGGTCGGGAAGGCGCCCCCTTCGTGTTCGCACTCGTCCGGCCGCCTCCCGGCCGCCCTCGTGGTCTCCCGCCCACCGTCGCCCCGGGACCGGCCCGGGGCGGCTTTGTACCGCGCGCTGAGGCCTGCTCAGTCGCAGGTCTGGGACGAGACCTCGGAAGTGGCGGACAACCCTTCCTGGGCGTTCTCCGCGACCTCGTCGGCGGTCAGCACGTATCCGGTCTCCTCCTCGTTGGTGGCGGCCGCGAACACGACCCCGTAGACCGACCCGTCCGGGGCGAGCAACGGGCCACCGGAGTTACCGGGACGCACCACCGCGCGAACCTGGTAGATCTCCCGGCTCACCTGCTGGGAGTGGTAGAAGTCCGATCCCTGCGCGGTCTGCTCGGCCCGGATACGCGCGGGCACCGCGGTGAAGCCACTGTTGCGCGGGAAGCCCGCGACGACCGCGTCGTCGCCCTGGTCCGCCTCGTGGTCGAAGTCCAGCGGGTTCAGGTCCAGGCCGGGAACGTGCAGCACCGCCAGGTCCTGCTGGGCGTCGAACAGCACCAGGGTCGCGGGCAACTGGTGGCCGTCCCTGGTGACCACGCGCATGTCGTCGGTGACACCGGCGACCACGTGCGCGTTGGTCATGATGCGGTCCTCCCCGTAGGCGAACCCGGTCCCCTCCACGCGTCGCTGGCACGAGGGGGCGGTGCCCAGGACCTTGACCACGCTGCGGCTCGACTCGATGAGCTCGGGTGTGGTGAGGACATCCGGGTCCGGCGGCTCCACCTCCGCGAGTTCCCCCGTGCCCAGACCACTGAAGACCTGCGGGAACGCGCTCTGGTCCACCACCCGACGGAAGGTGGAGAAGCCCTGGTGGGCGGCGTCGGGCATGAGCGTGTCCACCGAGTGGAGGATCCGCGAGTCCCTGACCTGCTGTGAGACGTGTGGAAGCGCCGAGTTGGCGACCGTGCTGCCGATGAACCAGGCGACGAGCAGTACGGACAGACCACTGATGAGCGCCCCGCCCAGGGCGTCCACGACGCGCGCCGAATCCCAGGTGACCTTGTTGCGCACCAGGGTGCCCAGGTAGGAGGCGAGGAACTGTCCGAGCGCGGCGGCCAGGAACACCACCGCGATCGCCAGCAACGCCTGCCGCCCCGGATCCTCGATCCAGTTCTGGATCGGCCCGGGTGCGGTCAGGGCGGCGATCACGCCTCCGCCGATGAAACCGACGAAGCTGAACACCCCGACGATGAATCCCTGTCGGTAGCCGGTCACCGCGAACAGCAGCAACAGGACGACCAGAACCGCGTCGAGCACGGTTGTCCTCCAAAAAGGTGAGCGGTTAACCGACCGGACGCAGACCCTGCGGGGTGGCTTCGAACTCGTCTGTGAGACCCCGGACGCGCCACGGAAGTTCCCATCCACCGAGCACGAGAAGCTCGTCGATGATCTTTCCGGTGAAACCCCACACGAGCATGCCGTCGACCCGGAAACCCGGGCCCCACATAGACCCGTCGCCGTAGCGCACCTTGACCCGGTTGGCCGGATCGGCCAGGTCGGCGATGGGGACGCGGGAGACCGCGGCGACCTCGTCGATGTCCGCCGCTCGTACCTCGGAGGGCTCGCGCCACCAGCCGAGCACGGGGGCGACACGGAAGTCGCTGAAGCTCAGGTAGAGCTCGGGTAGTCGGCCCACCACGTCGATCCCGGCCGGGATCGCCCCGGTCTCCTCCTCGGCCTCGCGCAGGGCGGCGGCCTCGGGTGAGGGATCGGTGAGTTCGATCCGGCCACCGGGGAAGGCCGGTTGGCCGGCGTGCCGGCGGAGTCCGGCCTTGCGTTGGATGAGCAGCAGGTCGGGTCCGCGGTCGGTCTCACCGAACAGGATGAGGACCGCCGATTCCCGGCCGCCTCGCGCCGGTGGGCGCATGGGTTCGGGCACCGTCATGGTCCGGGCGGCGTCCGCGAGGTCGGACAGCCAGAGCGGGGTCGAGTTCATGGAGGAACCTGTTCCGGGGTCATCGCACCGTCGTCTTTGGTCCAGGGTGCGGACGTCTCGCGGGACACGTGTCGAGCGAGAGCGTCCGGGCGGTTCATCCGGGTGGTTCCCAACCGGTCATCTGATGGTGGGAGCTTTCGTGTTCCACCACGGTGTCGGGGTCCGCCGGAGCACGTGGTCGGACCCGGCCGAGGCCCGTCTCGGGGGCCGATGTGTGCGCACTCACGTGATCAGGGTACAAACTGCCGTCGAGTGCTTCCCGGGTACCGACCCTCACCCGCGCGATGGATCGGTCTCCGGTCGGTCCCGGGACCGTTGTCGGAACCGTTCTCGGAACCGGCTCAGGCGAACGAACGCATGCGCAACAGCTTCTCGGCGGTCGGCGGATCCGTGGGCCCCTCACCGAAGGACGGGCACCAGTGCGCCACCACGCAGGCTCCGCAGGCCGGGCGGCGCGCGTGGCAGACCCGTCGGCCGTGCCAGACCACTCGGTGGGACAGCATCGTCCAGTCCTTGCGCGGGAAGAGCTCACCGATCGCGTGCTCGACCTTGACCGGGTCCTCCTCCTCGGTCCACCCGAATCGTCGGACGAGTCGTCCGAAATGGGTGTCGACCGTGATACCCGGCACATCGAAGGCGTTACCGAGCAGTACGTTTGCGGTTTTTCGTCCCACACCGGGTAGTTTGACCAGGTCTGTGAGGTTTCCCGGAACCTCACCGCCGTGCCGTTCGCACAAGGCCTGACCCAAACCGATCAGGCTGTTGGCCTTGGCCCGGAAGAACCCCGTGGAACGGATCATCTCCTCCAGCTCCTCACGCCCGGCCGAAGCGTAGGCCTCGGCGTCGGGATAGCGCGCGAAGAGCGCCGGAGTGACCTGGTTGACCCTCTTGTCGGTGCACTGCGCCGACAGGATCGTCGCGACCAGAAGCTCCAGAGGAGTGGTGAAGTTCAGTTCGGCGTGGGCGTCCGGATAGAGCTCGGAGAGCTCCCGGTACATCTTCCGTGCGCGTCGGACCAGCGCCAACCGGCTCTCACCGGTGGGTGTGGGCTCCTCCGCGAGTGCGTCAGGGGTGTCACGAGGCATCGTCACAGGGTAGGCGTCCTTCCGCGAGGGTAGGCCCCGAGCGCCGGCACAGACGACGCGTCGGCGTTTCGGCCGGTGATCGGGAATTTGTGACCAATGTCCCGGTCATGCGGCGCGGATCGCCTTGAGACAGGCGGATGGCGACTAGGATCGTACGGGCTGACGTCGGCTGTTGTGGGCGCGTTGTCTCCCGGCGGACAAGCCGAGGTAACGACCTGGTTTCCCACCGGGTTGCGATATACGTCACACTGTTGACGGTCAGGTTTTAGGAGGACGTGTGGACGAGATCAACGAGGTGCTCCGGAAGGCTCCTCTGTTCGAGGCGTTGGACGAGGAGGACACGGCCGCGCTCCGCTCCTCGGTGAACGAGGTGCGTCTCGGCCGCGGCCAGACCCTGTTCAACGAGGGTGACGAGGGCGACCGCCTGTACGTCATCCTCAGCGGGAAGGTGAAGCTGACCCGCACGGCCGTCGACGGCCGCGAGAACCTGCTGGGCGTGCTCGGTCCCAGCGAGATGTTCGGTGAGCTCTCACTGTTCGACCCGCGCCCGCGCACCGCGAGCGCCGTGGCCGTCACCGACTCCGTGCTCGCCGGGCTCGGCCACGACGACCTGCGGCCGTTCCTGTCCAGCCGCCCGCAGGTGGGTCTGCAGCTGCTGAAGTCGCTGGCCGCCCGGCTGCGCCGCACCAACGACGTGATGGCCGACCTGGTCTTCACCGACGTGCCCGGCCGCGTGGCCAAGGCCCTGCTCGAACTCGCCGACAAGTTCGGCAAGGAGGGCGACGACGGCCTGCACGTCCACCACGACCTCACCCAGGAGGAGCTCGCCCAGCTGGTCGGCGCCTCCCGTGAGACGGTCAACAAGGCACTCGCCGAGTTCGCCCTGCGCGGCTGGCTGCGGATCGAGGCCAAGGCCGTGGTGCTGCTCGACGTCGAGCGGATGCGCCGCCGTGCCCGTTAGGGCGTGTTCCCGATGACGCTGTGCGGCCGTCGCCCTTCGGGGTGACGGCCGCAGCGCTTTTCGGGGGTATCGGTGTTCGGGGGGACGGTGATCGCGGCACACCATGGCGTGCGGGTGTCCGGGACACGGGCCCGGGTCAGTTCTCGACTTCCTCGGGGAGTTCGCCCTTGACCGCCAGGTAGCGCAGTTGCGCCCGCACCGAGGAGGCCGCGGCCGGACGGATGCTCTCCACGACGTCCGGGTAGACCCTGTCGATGATCTCCTCCACCTTGGTGGACCCGGCCCGCACCGCGCCACGGATCTGTTCCAGGCGCGACTCGCGGTGATCGATGTAGGAGTCGATGACCGACAGTGGGGAGGTCAGGATCGGCCCGTGCCCCGGCAACAGCGTCCGAACCTGGTATTCCCTGACCAGGTCGCGCAGGCGGTACATCGATTCCATGTAGGGGGCCAGGCCATCGTCCCCGTCGATCACGGTGGTCCCGTGCCCCAGGATCGTGTCGCCGGTGAGGATCGCGCTGTCCGACTCCAGCAGGAAGCAGACCGAGTCGTCGGTGTGCCCGGGGGTGGCGATGACCCGGAGTTCCAGACCGTCGGCGCTGATCACCTGACCGTCCTCCAACCCGGACCCGCCCAAGCGCGTCTTCGGGTCGACCGCGTGCACGGGAGCACCGGTCAGCTCGGCGAAGTACCGCGATCCCTCGGTGTGGTCGAAGTGCCGGTGGGTCAGCAGGGTCATCTGCACCTGGGCGCCCTGTTCCTGCACCGTCCGCGCCACCCGTTCCAGGTGCCGCTCGTCGTGCGGGCCGGGGTCGACGACCACGACCCCCCGTGCTCCCGGTTCACGCAGGATCCAGGTGTTGGTCCCCTCCAGGGTCATCGGGCCAGGGTTGGGGCACAGCACGCAACCGGCGCGCAGCGTCCCGGAACCATCGATCCTCATCGCACCTCGCTTCGCTCGCAGGAACCGGACCGGTCTGAAGGACGACCAAGGGACCATGGTGGGATACCTATCCGCGACCGGGCGCCCCCTACCGTCGAACGGCTCCACCGTGTCCGTCACACCGCCGGAGGTCCCCACGGTGTCGGTCTCGGGGCGCCGTGCTCTCAGGTCCTCGTGTTCGGTTTCGGCAACGGGAAGTCCGTGCCGTCCGGAGCGACCACACGGAGATGTCCGTCCATCTCCCGCACCTCCGGTTCGAGGGGAACGATATCCCGTTGGGCGTCTCGTACACCCTCAAGGGTCCGACGGTCCGCCAGCTCCGCGCAAGCGATGACGGTGGGCGGCAGCATCGGCATACGACCCGCGTCCCATTCCGGGGCCACCACCGCGGGGTCGACCCACTGGGTGTGGTCTGCCTCTCCGCCCACGTCACGGGGCCGCTGGCCCGGGGGCAGTTCGGCGGTGAAGAACCAGGTGTCGTAACGGCGCGGTTCCCGCGCGGGCGTGATCCACCTCGACCAGGCGCGCAGCCACTCCGAGCGCAGCACCAGGCCGCGCCGGGACAGCACCTCGGTGAACGAACGTGAGCGGTCGATGAGGCCGAGCCGGTCCCGTTCCCAGTCCTCGGTGTCGGTGTCCAGGGTGATGGCCGTGTCGCTCGCGCGCTCCGGTTCACTGGCCAACAGCACGCCGGTCTCCTCGAAGGTCTCGCGGACCGCGGCGCAGACGAGGGCCCGGGCCATGGGCACGTCGACGCCGAGGATCTTCGACCATTCCTCGGGGGCCGGGCCCGTCCACGGCAGGTCACCGTCGGCGTCGCGCTCGTCGACCCTTCCTCCCGGGAACACATAGGCGCCCGGGGCGAAGCCCATGGAGGGAACCCTGCGCATCAGCAGGACCTCCATGGGCCGCTCTCCCGAGGCGCCCGCGGCATCCGTCACCGGACGCAGCAGCATCACGGTGGCGGCGGGACGAGGCCTGACCACATCCTCGTTCTCGGTCATCGGAGCACTCCTGTCGTTCGCAAAAGCCACACCGTGCCCGCGCACCCACCGGGAGCCGTCGAGACGTCCTCGGGTCGGTCAGCGGACCTCGACGATCATGTCAACCTCGACCGGGGAGTCCAACGGCAGGGCCGCCACTCCGACGGCCGCGCGAGCGTGCACACCGGCTTCGCCGAAGACCTGGCCGAGCAGATCGCTGGCCCCGTTGATCACACCGGGGTGACCGGTGAAGTCGGGTGCGCTGGCGACGAAACCGCCGACCTTCACGACCCGCACGACCTTGGACAGGTCGCCGATCTCCGCGCGCACCGCGGCGATGCCGTTGAGCACGCACACGGCGGCCAGGTCCTGCGCGGTCCGAGCGTCGACCTCGGCGCCGACCTTGCCGGTGGCGGGCAACTTCCCGTCCACGAAGGGGAGCTGACCGGAGACGTACACGTGGTCACCGCTGCGGACGGTGGGCGTGTACGAGGCGACCGGAGGCACCACCTCGGGCAAGGTGAGCCCCAGCTCGGCGATCCGCTCTTCGGGGGTGGCCATCGCTACTTCGCCCGCTTCATGTAAGCGACGTACTGCTGATTGCGCGGGTCGGCGCCCTCGGGCAGCGGCGCGGGAACGACGCTGACGAGCTCCCATCCGTCATCGCCCCAACCGTCGAGGATCTGCTTGGTGGCGTGCGACAGCAGCGCGACGCTCTGGTACTCCCACTTGGTCATCTGGTCTCTACCCCTCTCGGTGACCGGCGGCCCGAAGGGCCGCACCTCAACGCCGCCACCTTACTCACCCCGGCCCGTCGGGCGGACCAGGTGAACCGCCCACCCGCCGCCCATCCCCGAAGAGGGGGCCCGCATAGACTCCGTGGGGTGAACGAACGTGAACACGGACCGCGTGGCGGTGGCCCAGGGGAAGCGTTCGCCGGCGCCCGGTTGCACATCGTGACGGGTAAGGGCGGCACCGGTAAGACGACGGCGGCGACCGCGTTGGCGTTGGCCCTGGCGACCGGCGGTGGTCGGGTGCTGCTGGTGGAGGTGGAGGGCCGGCAGGGGGTGGCCTCCCTGCTCGGGAGCGCGCCCCTCCCCTACGAGGAACACGTGATGCTGTCCGCGCCCGGCGGTGGTTCGGTCTCGGTGTTGGCGGCGGACGCGGAGGCGGCGCTGCTGGAGTACCTGGAGATGTTCTACGGGATGCGCCGGGCGGGTCAGGCCCTCACGAAACTGGGCGCGGTGGACTTCGCGACCACGATCGCCCCCGGGCTGCGGGACGTGTTGCTGACCGGGAAGGCCACCGAGGCGGTCCGGCGCCGTGAGGGCGGACGTCGTTCCTCCGGCGGCCCGCACCGGTACGACGCGGTGGTCATGGACGCACCGCCCACGGGGCGCATCGGCCGGTTCCTGAACGTGAACTCCGAGGTGGCGGGGCTCGCCAGGGTGGGACCGATCCACAAACACGCCGAACGCGCCATGTCGGTGATCCGTTCGGAGCGGACCAGGGTGCACTTCGTGACCCTGTTGGAGGAGATGCCCGCCCAGGAGACCCGGGACGGGATCGCCGAGATCGAGGCGCTGGGGCTGCGGCCGGGCGCCGTCCTGGTGAACATGGTCGGCCCGAGGTTGCTGGGAGAGGTCGAACTGGCCGCCGCAGCCGTCGAAGGGCCGGACGAGGCGACGCTCACCGACGGGATGGAGGTCGCGGGGTTGGCCGACCCGACGGGTCTGGCCGCCGACCTCGCCGGGGAGGTTCGGTCCTACGCGCTTCGGCACCTGCTGGAACTGCGGGTACGGGGCGAGCTGGAGGACGTCGGGCGCCCCTTGGTGGAACTGCCCCGGTTGGAGGGCGGCATGGACCGGGCGGCGCTGGTCGGGCTGGCCCGGCGGCTGAGTGAGCAGGGGGTGCGCAGGTGACCGGTGGAACGCGGAGTCCCGACCCGAAGCGGATGGACGTGGACGCGCTGCTCGACGATCCCGGAACGAAGATCGTGGTGTGTTGCGGTGCCGGTGGCGTCGGCAAGACCACCACGGCCGCGGCGCTGGCTCTGCGCGCGGCCGAACGGGGTCGGCGCACGGTGGTGATCACCGTGGACCCGGCCCGGCGCCTGGCCCAGTCCATGGGGTTGGAGGAGCTGGACAACACCCCACGTCCGGTTCCGTTGCCGAGGCCCGTCACGGCCGGCCGCGGTTCCCGGGACGGCCGGGCCGCGCAGGTCTCCGGGAACGGGCAGGGCGAGCAGGTAGGGCAGGGCAGCCTGCACGCGATGATGCTCGACATGAAGCGGACCTTCGACGAGGTCGTGCGAGAGCACGCCGACCCGGAACGGGCCCGCCAGATCCTGGCCAACCCCTTCTACCAGACCCTCTCCACGAGCTTCTCCGGCACGCAGGAGTACATGGCGATGGAGAAGCTGGGCCAACTGCGCCAGTCCGGCGAGTGGGACCTGATCGTCGTGGACACCCCGCCGAGCCGCTCGGCCCTGGACTTTCTGGACGCGCCCAAGCGTCTCGGTCGATTCCTGGACGGCAGGCTCATCCGCTTCCTCAGTCCGGCCGGTTCGGGCGCCTTCCGGTTGTTGGGCGCGGGGATGAACATGGTGGGCTCGGTGGTGGGCAAGATCGTGGGCGCCCAGTTCCTGAACGACCTGAGATCCTTCGTCGCCGCCTTCGACACGGTGTTCGGCGGGTTCCAGGAGCGCGCCGAACGCACCTACCGGCTGCTGCGCACCCCGGGGACCGCTTTCGTGGTGGTCGCCGTGCCCGACTCCGACTCCATGCGCGAGGCCTCCTTCTTCGTGAAGCGACTCGCCGAGGACGCGATGCCCTTGGCGGGGTTGGTCGTGAATCGCACCCACCCACTTCCCACGGGCCCTGGAGCCGACCTGAGCGCGGAACGGGCCTCGACGGCGGCCGACATCCTGGCGGACACGAATCCGTTGGCCGTGGCGGCGTTGCGGTTGCACGCCGAACGTGTACGCAAGCGCGAGCGGGAACTATGGCTGTGCGAACGGATGACGTCCACGCATCCCGGCATCCGGGTGACGGAGGTGGCCGCCCGCCCGGAGGACGTGCACGACCTGGCGGGGCTGAGGGAGATCGGATCGGCTCTGGCGGGGGACGAACGTTAGGGGCCTCAGGCGCTCTGTCGTGTCCTCGCGTAGTGGGCCAGGTCGCCGGCGCCCTCACGGCGGGCGCCCTCCAGCAACGGCCCCCAGTCACCGACACCGGGATGTTTTCGAAGTAGGGAACGGCGTTCTCGTTCGGTCATTCCGCCCCAGACCCCGAACTCGATCCGGTTGTCGAGGGCATCCGCCAAGCACTCGGTGCGCACGGGACAGCCCTGGCAGATGGCCTTCACCTGGTTCTGCGCCGCTCCCGGCACGAACAACGTGTCAGGATCGATTCGTCGGCACAGAGCCCGCGTCGTCCATTGATCGGTCCACATGTGGCCCACTTCCCAGACGTGTGATGGGTCTCGTGGTCACGGGTGGTCGATGTGCTCTGGTTGAGTGGAGGGGAGCACGGTGGCCTCCCGTCACCGGACGGGGTGGGTGGCATCCTCGATGGCACCACACCCCCACATCTCGAAAGTACGGTTCGGACCGCCGCGCCAACAGAACCCGGTCGACCCACATTCCATCTCATGGATATGGCCCGAGCGGGCCATTGCGTGACCGGTCGACCACTCTCCCGGAACCACGGCGGAGGGGCTCGTCGGCCGAACCGAACCGGGATCGTTCAGCGATAACCGTGAAAAGATGGTCGTGGGGCACGGCTCGTGCGACGGCAAGGTCGATTCCGCATGAACAAGCGGCGTTCGACACCGGTTGCACCGCTTTATCGCGTTCGCGGTCACTTAGTCTGATGGGGTGGGTCAGGGGACATTGCTTCAAAGAATCAGCCAACTGATGGTCGTCGGCGTGATCGCCGGTCTACTCGTCGCCGCCTTGGCTCTGCCGGCGGTCGGGGGCATGGGGATCACTGCCAGGAACGTCGCCAGCGGCTTTCTCGACATGCCCAGCCAACTGGAGACCCCTCCGCCTCCACAACGCTCGACGATCTATGACGCCGATGGCGGCGTCATAGCGGAGATCTTCGACCAGAATCGTGAACTGGTCGACATCGAGGACATCTCCCCGAACATGACCGACGCGATCATGGCGATCGAGGACTCCCGCTTCTACGAGCACGGTGGCCTGGACGTGTCCGGCACCTTGCGCGCGGCCATCCGCACGATGGGCGGCAACACCGAGGGTGCTTCCTCGATCACACAACAGTACGTCAAGAACGTGCAGATCGAGGCGGCCACCTCCCAGGAGGAACTGGACCACGCCCGCGAGGAGACGATCGCCCGCAAGATCCGGGAGCTGCGCTACGCGGTCGCCCTGGAACAGCGGATGACCAAGGACGAGATCCTTGAGGGCTACCTCAACATCGCCTACTTCAGCGACGGCGCCTACGGTGTCGAGTCCGCCGCCCAGCACTTCTTCCAGGTGTCCGCGGCCGATCTCGAACTGCACCAGGCCGCGACCATCGCCGGTCTGGTCCGCTACCCCTACCTGTACAACCCCCGCTTCTTCCCCGAACAGACCGAGGAGAGACGCAACGTCGTCCTCGACCGCATGGTCGCCACGGGTTCCATCACCGAGGCGGAGGCCGACGAGGCCAAGGAGGAGAAGCTCGAACTGGAACTGGACACCCCGCCCAACGGGTGCGTGCCCAGTGACCAGCCCTTCTTCTGCGACTACGTGGTGCAGGAGATCGAGCAGGACGAGCGGTTCGGCCCCAACGAGACCGAGCGCGCCCGCTGGCTGCGCACCGCGGGCCTGGAGATCCACACGACCCTGGACCCGCAGACCCAAGAGGCCGGCCAGGCCGCCGTGGACAAGTGGGTGCCTCGTGAGAACGAGTCCCGCAAGGTGGCGGCGCAGGCCGTGGTCGAGCCCGGGACCGGCCACATCCTCGGCATGATGCAGAGCCGCAACTACGGACCGGACGAGAGCCAACTCGGCGAGACGTCCATCAACTTCGCCACCGACTCCGACCGAGGCGGCAGCAGCGGCTTCCAGGCCGGTTCGACCTTCAAGGCGTTCACCCTGGCCGCGGCCCTCGAACAGGGCCTGCCGTTCAGCACCTCGTTCAACTCACCGAGTTCCACCACGGTGAGCGGGCAGACCGCCTGCAACGGCGGACGCCTGGAGAGCTGGTCGTTGAGCAACGCGGGTGACAGCAACGCCGGCAACCACAACATGATCTCCGGCACCAAGGCCTCGTCCAACACCTTCTTCGCGCAGCTGCAGGCGCGGGCCGGGCTGTGCAACACCATGGAGATGGCCGAGAAACTGGGGCTGCAACGCGCCGACGGCACCCTGTTCACGGAGAACGCCAACTCGCTCGCCAACAGCAGCTTCACCCTGGGCAGCGAAGAGGTCTCCCCGCTGCGGGTGGCCAACGCCTACGCCACCTTCGCCGCCGGTGGCCAGTACTGCGAGCCGCAGGCCATCACCAAGATCGAGGACAACCAGTCCGGCACCACGATCGACATCGAGCCCGAGTGCGAGCAGGCCATCGAAGAGGACGTCGCGGACGGCACCAGCTACCTGCTGACGCAGCCCTTCAACGGCGGTACCGCGGCCAGCCTCGGCATCGGTCGACCCGCCGCGGGCAAGACCGGCACCACCGACGGTTCGGCGGCGGCCTGGTTCGCCGGGTTCACCCCGCAGATGGCGAGCACCGTGTTCGTCGGCGACCCGCGCGGCCCGCAGCAGTACCCGCTGCGCAACGTCACCATCGGCGACCGGCACTTCGGGACGGTGTACGGGGCCACGATCCCCGGGCCCATCTGGCAGGAGACCATGCGCGGCGCCCACGAGGGTCTGGAGGTCGAACAGCTGGCGTCGGCGCCCGGCCGATTCGGCTCCACCTCCGAGCCGCGTTCGTCCAACGACGATGACGATGACGCCGACGAAGAGGCCAGTCCGGCCAGCGACGACGGCGGCGTGCCCGACGTGGTCGGCATGCCGGAGTCCGCGGCGGTGTCCGCGCTGGAGGAGGCCGGCTACTCCGTGAACGTGTCGGGGACCGTGCTGCGTTCCTCCGAGTCGGAGGGTTCGGTGGCCGCGGTGAACCCGGACCCCGGCAGCCGCCTGCCGGAGGGGGCCACGGTCAACGTCTTCCTCAGTGACGGCACCGGCCGGGAGAGCGCCGGAGGTCCTTCCGGGGACACCGACTGGCACCCGGTCCTACCGGCCGGCCCGGTGAACAACGGCCGGAGCGAACAGGACTGACCCGGGTCCGAACACACGGGAAAAGGGGGTGGGGTGATCTGATCACCCCACCCCCTTTCGTTCTTCGAACCCGTTGGTCAGGCCAGCCGGCTCTTGACCTCCGCGGCCACGCGGGCTCCGTCCGCACGGCCCGCGACCTGCGGGTTGACCACCTTCATGACCTTGCCCATCTCCTGCATCCCGGAGGCTCCGGTCTCGGCGATCGCAGCGGCGACCAGCTGGGAGAGCTCCTCGTCGGTGAGAGGCTTGGGCAGGTAGTCCGAAAGGATCTCGCTCTCGGCGCGCTCGTTGGCGGCGTCGTCGACGCGGCCGCCCTTGTCGAAGGCCTCGGCGGCCTCGCGGCGCTTCTTGGCCTCGCGGACCAGGAGCTTGGTGACCTCGTCGTCGCTCAGGGAACGTTGGGTGGAACCTGCCGCCTCCTCGGTGGCGATGGCGGCTAGCACCATGCGAAGGGTCGCGGTGCGCACCTTCTCACGCGCCTTCATCGAGGCGGTGAGGTCGGACCTGAGGCGATCTTTGAGTTCGGACATGACCTGATCCTATTGCCGTGACTCCCACGCGGACCAACGCTTTGCGCACGGGACGGTTCCGGATCTGAGACGATCGATCAACGAAAGAGGAGGGCCGGATGAGCGTGGACGGTAGACGAATTCTGCGCGGGATCGGGCGTACGGCCGCGATCACGGGCGCGGTCGGTGTGGCTGGACTGGGGTACGCCTCGGTCATCGAACGCAACTGGTTCCGGCTGCGCAGGTACGAACTTCCCCTGTTGCCGGCCGGCAGCCCCCGGATGCGGATCCTGCACCTGTCCGACGCGCACCTGACGCCCGGACGGAAGATGCTGATCGACTGGATCCGCGGGCTCGAACGGTACGAGCCGGACCTGGTGATCAACACGGGCGACTCCCTGGCGCACCCGGAGGCCGTCGGGCCGTTCATCGACGCGCTCGGGCCGCTCCTGGACCGCCCCGGCGCGTTCGTGTACGGGTCGAACGACCTGTTCTCGCCACAGCTGAAGAACCCGGCGCGGTACCTGTGGCGGACCAGCAAGAACGACTACAGAAAGCGTCGAGTGCCGGACCTGCCCTGGCGTGAGCTCGGCGCCTCGATGTCGGCGTCGGGTTGGCTGGACCTGAACAACCACAAGGGTTCGTTGAAGGTCGGTGAGCTGGACGTGGCCCTGGGCGGCGTACACGACTCGCACATCAAGCTGGACCGGTACGACGCCATCGCCGGCCGGGCCGACCCGAGCGCCGACCTGCGTCTGGGGGTGCTGCACTCGCCCGAACCCGCCAACCTGGACCGGTTCGAGGCCGACGGGTACCAGCTCCTGCTGGCCGGGCACACCCACGGCGGCCAGTTGTGCCTGCCGTTCTACGGGACCCTGGTGACCAACTGCGGGATCGACCGCAAGCGGGCCTGGGGGCTGAACGAGTACGGGAAGGCGTGGCTGCACGTCTCCGGTGGTATGGGCACTTCCCCGTACGCTCCGGTGCGGTTCTGCTGCCGCCCCGAGGCGTCCCTGCTGGACCTGGTCCCGGGGGCCTGACCCGCACCGGGACAGTGTGGCGTGAACCGCGTCGCGAGCACTCCCCGAATCCGCTAGACTTGGGGATGTTGCTTCGGGGTGTAGCGCAGCTTGGCAGCGCGCTTCGTTCGGGACGAAGAGGTCGTGGGTTCAAATCCCGCCACCCCGACGAGCACGAAGGCCGGTCCTACGGGACCGGCCTTCGTCGTTTCCGGGATTCCTCGCCCCGGGTATGCGGGGCGGATACGGGTCCGGGAGGTTACAGAGCGCCGACGTTGACGTCGATGCAGTTGTAGAACGCGTTGGAGGTGTCGGCGACGTTCCAGCGGGCCAGGACGGTCTGCTCACCGCTGTACCCGGACAGGTCGACGTCGTGGGAGAAGTAGTCCGGCGGCTGGGCGCCACCGTCGTCGAAGCTCGCGATCAGCTCGCCGTCGATGAAGTACTCCCACGTGGCGGTGGAGTGGTTGGCCGTGATGATCCAGTCGAAGGTGGCGGTGGTGCCGACGGGGGTGACGTCCCAGCCATAGTTGTCGTCGCGGAGCTCGGAGTAGATCTCGTTGCCTCCGGCACAGTCCATCAGGCCCTTGGGGCCCTCGACGCTCTGCGGCTCCCACTGGATGGGACCGCACTCGACGACCCCGGCGTTGCACTGGGCCTGCCGGCTGGGCGGGTTGGAGATGTAGCCGTGGGCGCTGGCGGTGCCCGCGGGCATGAGGCCGAAGACCAGGGCGGTTCCGGCGGCGACGGCGGCGGTCGATCGGATCTTGCTGCGCACGGTCATGAATCGTGCCCTTCCTGGGGGTCACGACCCCGGAGGGTCGTAGCGGGATGACCCGGACCGGCACCGGTCCAGGGGATCGGGCGGAGGTCCCACGGCCGGTTAGTCCGTGGGTTCCGGGCTCGGCCGAGAACGGCCCCGTGGTGGTCGGGAAAGTCCTCCACCCGGTTGTCGAAGACGGTAAAGAGAGCGTCACGGCCCGTCAAGACCCCTGTTGGCCCCAGGCGGCTCCGAATCCGCGTGACGGGCGCGGGGTGGGTGAACGAGTTCCGACCGCTGGTACTGGTGGGTTCCGGACGACACGAACGCCGGAACTGGAAAGATACCTTCCAGATTCGATGCCGGTCTGGCGCGAGGAAGGGCCGAGCAAGGGTCGGGCCATGCGGGATTTCCGCTGGACCTCACCTTCAGGTAACAGTTCCCTTACCCCCGTCACGACGCGCTTCGGAATCGTCGACTCCGGGGCTCATCGGAACGCGCGCGTCCTCGCCCGTCGATCCGGGTCTTGACCTACCATCCAGACATGGACCGATCGTCCGACCAATCGATGCTGCGCCGGGTCCAGGCCGAGTCCGGGCTCCTGGCCGGGGCCGGCTACGCGATCCTGCTCCAGATCGCCCACCCGTCCGTCGCCCAGGGCGTGTCCGACCACAGCGACTTCACGTCCCGTCCACTCGACCGTCTGCGCGGCACCCTGTTCTACCTGTACGGAACGGCGCTCGGGACGGACGAGGAGCGCGCACGGGTCCAGGCGATCGTGCGGGCCATGCACCGCAAGGTGCGCGGCCCCGGCTACGACGCGCTCGATCCCGACCTGCTGTTGTGGGTCGGCGCGACCCTCTACCGATCGGGGGAACGGCTGCACGAGCTCGTCATCGGCGAGTTCGCGCCGGGCGAGCGGGAGGCGTTCCTACGGGAGGCCGCGGTGTACGCCACCGCGCTGGGCCTGCCGGAGGAGGCGTGGCCCTCGACCCCGGAGGAGTTCGAAGCGTACTGGGAGCGGAGCCTCGCGGACCTCGACGTAGGCCCGGTCGCCCGCGAGTTGGCCAACGGGGTCTTCCGGCCACGAAACCGGTTGCTGTGGCCGCTCACCTCCGCCCAACGGTTCCTCACCGGTGGGCTGCTGCCGGAGGGGCTACGTCGGGACTTCGGTATTCCGTGGTCGGCCGCGAGGCAGCGCCGGTACGACCGGTTGATCCGGGTGACCAGGACGGTGTACCCGAGGATCCCGCGCCCGGTGCGGACCCTGCCATCGAAGCTGTACCTGCGGTCGATGCGCCGTCATGGGGGTTGGAAGGCCCCGGGGACAAAAGGGGTCAAGGGAACGAAGCGGAGGCGGAACGGCCGCCGACTCGTCTAACCGCCCAGTTCTCGGAGCGCTTCGCGCGCCTGCGCCGCCTCGGGCAGGTCGAGTTCCTCGAAGGTCCCCAGGGCGTCGGTGAGCAGTTCCCTGGCCCGGTCCGGAGACACCAGTGGTTCGGGGATCCGGCCCAGAGCGAGCGAGGCCCGAGCGGCGATGTAGCGCTCGTCCCGCTCGACGGCGGTGGCGAGGGCCTTCTCCAAGACCTCCGCGGCCTCGTCGAAACGGCCGGTCACGCTGAGGGTCGTCCCGTAATCGGTGAGGATCTCCGCGTCGCCACTACGGTCGCCGCTTTCCTCCGCCAGTTCGAGTGCCTTCACATGGGCGGCGACGGCCGATTCGAATTTTCCCACGGCACGGTGCGCGACTCCGAACGAGTTGTGCACGAAGATCAGGTTCCCGACCAGCTGAAGCCGTGTGGACAGCTCCAGCGCCTCCTCCAGGTCCGCGAACGCGCGGTCGTACTGTTCGAGTCCCACACACGCCTCGCCCATGACCCGCTTCACGTAGGCCCGGCCCTCCTCGTCGGAGTCACCCATGGGGGTCTTGAGCGCCCGTTCGGCACAACGCAACGCCTCCTCGTACTCGCCCAGGGTTTGGCGCAGGACCGCGAGGTTCCCCCGCTGCAGGGATTCGACCCTTGGATCCTCGGTGGCCGTCGCGTGAGCCAACACCCCCTGGATCGCCTCGGCCGAGTCCCGGAACCTTCCCACTCGTTCGTAGACCATGGCGAGGTTGGAGAGCGCCCGGACCATGCCCCACTCGTCCTGGACCACTTCCAGGATGTCCTTGGCCTCGGTCAACATCTCCAGGGAGCGATCGAAGGAACCCGCGATGTAGTAGGCGATGCCCATCCCGATCAGGGTGACCGCGCGTCCACGTTCGTGTCCGCTTCCGTAGTTGGCGGCGAGGACCCGTTCGTGGAGGGACAGGATCATCCCGGACCTGCCACGTATCGTGTAGAACTTCCAGGTCGAATCGGCGAGTCGCCAAGCGTCCTCCGCGCGTTCCTGCGCGGCGAAGTACTCGACGACCTCCGCGATGTGGTCCTGGTGGAGTTCGAACCATTCCTCGGCCTCGGCCCGGTCGTTCAGTTCCGGGCTGTACCGAGACGGCTTGACGGGGTTCTCACCGCTGTGGCGTGGCCCGCCGAGAAGTTCCGCCGCCCGGTCGGTGGTCGCGGTGAAGTAGTCGGCGTGGGCCTGTCGGGCGCGTTCGAACTCCATGACCCCGAGATCCGTCCTCCCTCTCTGCGAGGCGAAGACGTGGATCAGGTCGTGGAACCGATAGACGTCGGCGTGAGGTTCGTCCAGCAGGCAGACACTCACCAGGTCCTGAAGCACCTCGTCGGTCTCCACCGGTGAGAGGGCGAGGATGGTGGCGGCCCCGTGAAGGTCGATGTTGCGGCCGAAGGCGGCGCTGAGCAGGAGGAAGGCCCGGTGCAGTTCCGGGTTGAGACTGCGGTAGGAGAGGTCGATGGCCGACTCGACGCTCTGCCCGTCCACCTGGAGTTCCCGGAACTGGCGGTTCTGCTCGCTCAGGCGCCGCACCACGTGCGCGAAGGTCCACCGGGGTCGGCTCATCATCCGTCCGGCCACCACCCTCAGGGCCAGCGGTAGACCTCCGCACAGCCGGGCGACCTCTTGGGCCTGTTCGGGTTCCTGGGCGACCTTGTCCTCGCCCAGCACACGGGCGAAGAGCTCCAGGGAGGACTTCTTCTCCAGGACGTTCAGGGAGATGTAGCGGGCTCCGCTGAGACCCGACAGGTCGTTGCGCGAGGTGACCAGGGTCAGTGATCCGGGGGACGCGGCCAGGAGTGGGGCGACCTGGGAGTAGGTGACGGCGTTGTCGAGAACCGTCAGGACCCGGCGCCCCATGAGGGTGGCCCGCCACAGCGCGGAACGCTCGTCCAGGGACTCGGGTACCTCGTCCGGGTCCACCCCCACCGCGCGCAGCAAGGCTCCCAGGGCGGTGTGGGAGTCCAGGGGCTCCTTGTCCAGGGTGTAGCCGTAGAGGTCGATGAACAGCTGACCGTCCGTGTACTCCTCGGCCAGTTCATGGCCCGCCCGAACCGCCACGGTGGTCTTGCCGACACCACCGGTCCCGGTGATGACACAGATCTTGGCCCGCTTCTCGTCGTGAGCTGCCAGGTCCAGGATCTGGGTGAGGGAGCTCTCCCGACCGGCGAAGTCGGGGATGTCCCGCGGCAGGTCGTTACGGACGACGAAGCCGTCCTCCCTGCTCAGCACCAGCGAACCGGACCCCTTCGCCGGTGTCTTCTCAACGCTGTCCGCACGCAGGATCTGCGTGTGCAGGGCCATCAGTTCGGGGTCCGGATCGACCCCCAGCTCCTCCGCGAGCCGGGAACGGATCGCCTCGTATGCGGACAACGCGGCGGCCCGTTCACCACTCCGCCAAAGGGCGGTGATGAGGAGGTGGTGGATCCGTTCCCGCAGTTCCTCCTGCCGGGCGATGGGGGTCAGGTAGGCGACCACCTCCTTCGCCCGACCCAGTTCAAGCGCGCAGTCGGCCCACTCGGCCACGGCCGCCCAGCGCTCTTCGAGCATCGGGGACACGACCGAGTAGAGGAGGTGTTCCGACCCGACCCCCGAGAAGGGGACCCCACGCCAGGATTCGAGGGCCTTGGACAGCCGCGTCATGGTCTCCGGGGAGGCGACGCCCTCCGCCGACTCCCGAAGCCGCCGGAACCTGTGCAGGTCGACACGGTCCGGGTCGATGTCGGCCAGGTAGCCGCCGGAGGTGGTTTTGATCAGCCCGGGAAAGGAACGGCGCAGGTGAGAGACCTGTACCTGGATCACCGAACGCGCGGTGCGAGGTGGGTCGTCGTTCCACAGAAAGCTGATCAATTGGTCGAAAGTGACCTCTCGACCGGCGTATACCAGGAGTACGCCCAGGACACAACGTTGCCGTGGTCCACCTACCGGAAGGGATCTTCCGTCCGACCACGCGGCAATGGGGCCAAGCACGCCGAAATCCACAAGCAGCAACCCTAGCAAGCCGCCACTCGTGGAATAGGAATTCGGGGAGCCCGTTCGCTCCGAGTACCCCCCTCCAGTCGGTACTCGGAACGGACGGCCCCCGGAGGGAAGGACTACTTGTCCTCCTTCTCCTCCTTCTCCTCTTCTGCTTCCTTGGGAGCCGCCTCCTTCGGGGTGGGCTCCTCCATGGGACGCATCTTGGCCTCGGGGGTCGCACCCGCCACGATCGCCTCGAACTGCTCGTCCACCGTCAGCATCTTCGGCACTCGAACTCCTCTTCTCACCGCACTCGTGTAGAGCCGCAATGTGGCCCTACGCCGTCTTCGAAGCATCATGGGACTCACCGCCCTCCGGCGGAAACGCCATCCGTGGCGCCCTCCGCCTGGGGGCTCACCACGGATGGCTCGTGTCCGATTCGTCGCCGGGCCGGCGTGTCTCCCACGAGCCGTCCTCTCGCGGGCGCCGGTCTCGCCGATCGAGCTTCACACTAGGGAGATCCTCTTCCGAGACGCTTACAAACCGCTTTCAGCTCGGAAAGAAAAACCCAAGGTCGTTCCGCGGACACCCATTGTTGACATCTGGCATTAACGGGTTCAACCCCCAACCCGAATCCGCACCATGCGTAGTTATTTATTCACTCCCGGTAATTATAGGTTCGCCCTCAATAACCGGTCCCGTTTCTCGGCCCACGCGATCCCCGAACCGCACGACCGGACCCGCACCCTCGAACGACACCGAAAACCGCCAGGACCTGCGAGAATTCGCGACCTTGTTCGACCGGTTCCGGACGTTTTGAGGTGCCCACGACCCATTACCTCTAGACTTGCGCCTCGTGGTGCACCATCTCGGCGCCGCGGAGGAACCGCGGCGCTCTCCCCTACCCGCGAACCCCTTCGCGAAGTTCGCCCTGTTCTCCCTGGCCGGCGCGGCCTGCGCGGTCGGTCTCCTCGGTGTGGCCGCGTTCGGTGGGCTCGACACCCACGACCCGCTGGCCGACCCGGCCGAGCCGGGCACCGAGTTGAAGAACGACCTCATCGTCGTGACCCCACACGAGGCGCGGATCCACTCCGACGACCTCGGTACCTACCTTCAGGTCAGGGCCGACATCGAGCTGCGCGGCTCCGAGCGCCCCGTCCCGATGGGCAACGTCGGCGGCAGCCTGGTGGTGCACGCCGAACCCGGCGGGCAGACCGTGAAGGGGCCGGAGATCAACTACGAGCGTCAGCCGACGGGTTACGTGTCTCACCTGCAACCGCACTCGGTGGAAGAGTCGGCCATTCTGTCCTGGGAGGTCCCCCGGAACTTCGACGTCGACGACGTGGAGAGCCTGGGTTTGGCGCTGCACGAGATCGAGGAGCTCCAGACCACCGGTGGCACGGGGACCCTGTGGGTCGGAACCAAAGACGTGGTGGGCGCGGTCTCGCTCCCCCTGGACGGGGGCTGAACGAACATGAACCGACCCCTCACCGTCGTCGTCTGCGTGCTCTTGGCCGCCGGAATCACCCTCTGCCAGCACTTCGTGGTGGCCAAGGACAAGATGGTCGAACCCATCGGTACGTCCGGGTCCGCCCGGGAGCCCGTCGTCACCGACGACTTCACCCTGGAGATCGACCGGGTCGACCTGAGCACGTCCCTGAGCGCCACCGACGCCTTCGGCGAGAGCACGGAGCCGGTCGAGGCCAACGGCGTCTGGGTGCTGGTCTGGGCCCGCATGACCGCCGAGCACACCACGATGGTCGGTTTCCCCGCCGAGCTGCGGATGAAGGACGGCACCACCTATTTCGAACCGAGCTGGTTCCCCGACGCGATGGACCGCGCCACCCTGTCGCCCGGTCTGCCCCTGTACGGCGCGTTCGTGTTCGAGGTGCCCGAGAAGGAGATCGACGAGCCCTCCCTGGTCGTCACGAACGCCCCCGGGTTCGAAGGTCGCCTCGGCGCCCAGGCCGCGGTGGACCTGGAGCTGACGGACACATCGCCCTCCGACGAACCCGCGGAACTGCTTCCGCCTCAGATCCAGGCCGGGGAGGACATCGATGCACCCGAATGATCCCCACGGGCAAGGTCCTCTGCCGGGCTCTCAGCCCCCGTATGGGCGCCCGAACCCCTCGTACGGCCCGGGTGGACCCGGGGGGCGCCCATGGCCACCCCAGGGGCCGCCTCAGGGCCCGCCTCCGCCGGGGGGACGGCCGTCCGGATGGCCGCCCATGGGTCCTCCCCCACCGATGCCTCCAGGCCTTGGCGGGCACCCCGGGCAGGGTGGGCCGGCCACCGGCGCCCAGGTCCCTCCCGCACGTCCCGGACCGTACTGGGGACAGCCTCCCCAGAACCACCCGTGGAACCCGGAGGCGCGGGACCCACGTTCACCCCGACCCGCCCCGGGCTCTCGCTCGGCACGCCACGCCCGTCCCTCACCCGGCTCCGGTCGGCCACGCCGCGCCCTCCCCCTGTGGAAGCGCCTGCACCTGCCCTACGTGGCCGCCTTGGTCGTACTGTTCCCGATCATGGTCGGGTGGTCGTATCTGACGGAGGCCAGGGAGGTGAGCGAGAGCGGTCTCGTCCGCCCCGAACCGCGGGTCGTCGAGGATTCGACCGCCACCATGGCCGGCAGCGAGTGGGAGGTCCTCGGTTACCTCGTCGGTTACGTGGAGGGGCAGACCCCACCTCCGGAAGGCGTGGAACTGGTCGACGTCGGCTTCAAGGTCACCCCCGAGGACGATGACGCGGGCGAGCTGCTGAACGCCTACTGCCGCTTCCGCGCCATGGACGAGGACGGACGTACCTGGGAACCCACCACGGAGTACGGCATGCGCGACCTCTCCGAGGACCAGGGCGTGACCATGGGCGGCTGCTCCGACGCCGACGCGGCTCCGATCCCGGCGGGCAAGGAGCAGACGTTGGTGCTGTCCTTCCTGGTGCCCCAGGACGTGGCCGAGGAACTCAGGTACGAGGTCACCGTGACGACCACGGGCGACCTCGACCGTTCCAAGCCCGAGGCCCTGCTCTTCGAGGCCGACCCCCTGGAGTGACCCCGACCTGCGAGGGGGCTTCCTAGGACGCGTGTCGGGCCGTGTGCCACAGGTGCCGGCCCACACTGTTCTCCTCCGCCTTGCGCAACGCGATCTCGAAGGCGGCGGCCAGCAGGCACAGACGGAACAGCATGTGCAGGGCGTCCACGGTGAAGTCGATGGGCCGCAACCATGGCCAGAGCTCACCCTGGAACTCACCCGGGCCGAGCAGGACGAAGAGTCCCCGGTTCAGTTGGCTGAACACCATGTCCAGGAAGACGAAGTACAGGCAGAAGGTCAGGTAGAACACCGGACCCGCGCCGAGCACGAATCGCCCGGCGTTGAGCAAGGGCGTGAACTTGTCCCGGAAGTCCGAGTCCGCCTGCCGTCCGAACACCTTGCCCAGCCTCGCGGCGAGGTTGACGGCCGCTCCGACCCGGCCACCGCCGCGACGCTCCTCGAAGAGGGAGTCGTGGTCGCCGATCTGGGCCCGGTAGACCACCGCGGTGATGGTCAGCCACAGTATGGGGCCGAGGAAGCCCTCCTTGACCGAGGTCCACACGGCGGTGATCGCCGCGACGATCCCGGCGGAGAGTTCGGGCACGTTCAGCTTGATCCCGAAACCGTCGATGGCGCCCTTCAGCGTGGTCTCCACCCCGACCCAGGCGGCACGGTTACCGACCCACTCATGGGAGAAGCCGATGAAGACCCCGACGGAGAACAGGGCCAGGAACATCCAAACGCCCTCGAACAGCGCCGTGAGGACGCCCAGGACCGGGTTGCGCCCCGACTCGTAGAAGTGTCCGCACACGCGCCGCAGCAGCCAGGCCACGACCGCCACCGCCAAGGGCAGGCCGAACCAGCCGAGTTCGGTCGGGGTCGCGAAGGCCTCGATGCCGCCGGTGTTGAGCAGGCCGATGCTGTAGGTGTCGTACTCCTCCTTGATCAACCCCCAGGCCCCGTAGAAGACCAGGAACGGCATGATCGCGAGGGCGACCCCGTCCACGACCCGACGTTCTCGTTCGGCGAAACCGGTGCGTTTCCCCCGCCGGACGACCTCGGAGTGGAGTTCCCGGTCCACCAGGGGGAGCCCCGGGCGTAGGAGCTGGAACATCACCACGAAGGTCACCAGGGTGACCAGCAGGGTGAGCCCGAGGCCGGCGAGGGAGAGGGTGGGGTTCACGTCGGTGAGACCCACCAATCCGCGCATGAGCAGGGTGTGCAGCAGCATCCCGCCGGTGTAGACGCACAGCAGGGGAGCCCAGTGGCGGCGCACCAGGTCAAGAGCGTAAACCGGCAGGAGGGCTGCGGAAGACGTCGAGAGGGCCATAGGTTCAAGAGGTTAGCGGGATTCGCCGACGCGGACTCCCGTTGTCCACAGGGTGCGATGGGTCATCCACGCATCGGAGGAGACCGGGCTGATCGGAGGGCCTGATGCAGGAGGGCGACGGAAACGGCTGGGTGGAATTGCCCGACGGCTCCCGAAGGTGGGGGCTGTACGGCGCCGCCGGGTTGTTGTTGTACGCCACCGACGCGGCCGGTTCCGGCCACGTGCTGCTCCAGCACCGTGCGGGGTGGACCCACATGGGGGGAACCTGGGGCATCCCGGGAGGGGCGCGCAATCGGGACGAGACACCGCTGGAGGCGGCCGTACGCGAGTTCCGTGAGGAGGTCGCGGGTGATCTCGCCGACTACACGGTGTTGGGCCGGCACGAACACGATCTGTCGGTGTGGCGCTACGACACCTTCCTGCTGCGGATTCCCGCCCTGGCCCCGTTCCGACCCGGTAATTCGGAGAGCGAGGAGATCCGGTGGGTTCCGGTGACCTCCACGGAGTCGCTCCCCCTGCTTCCGGCGTTCCGCACGGCCTGGCCGCGTCTGCGGGCCGGTATGGAGGGCACCTACGACGATCATCCGCGAAACCCGGGCGCTTCGGGCACTTCCGTGGACGTTTGATCGTTTCCCGAGGAGAGGCGCCCCGTGCACCGCTTCGGGGGCTTCGAGCCGTCTTTTCCCGGCGCGCCAGGTGCCGGGGCCCCGCCTCCGGGGTAAGTCAGGGACGAGCCCTGATGCGTGGGACGCCCCGCCCCACCATCCTGGTAGTGGAGGGTCCCGCGACGCGCGGAGGCCACGCGAACTCGACTGGAGCTGTGAACATGACGCTGGAGCGCGGTAACGCATTCACTCCCGTCGCCTCGGCGACGATGATCTGGCCGTGGGGGGCTTCGGTCGTGGGCGGCTCCGTGGCCGGCGCCCTCTCCTTCCTGATGAACTTCGGCCTGGCCGGGATCCCCGGTGCGGTCACGACCGGCATCTTCTTCTTCGCGCTGATCGGCGGAATCGGCGGTGTGATGAGCAAGAAGAGCGACCGTCGGGGTCGCCGTTGGGCCGCCAACTACCCCTTCCGCTACGCGGCCGCGCCGGCCGTGTTCGCCGGTGGCGCCACCGCCATCATCAGCTACATCGGGTCCGTCATCGGCAGCTTCGCCATCTTCACCGGACTGTTCGGCGGTCTCTTCGCCGGTCTGGGCGTGGGCCTGGTCCTCTGGCTGATCATCGGCGTCGTCGCCGCGGTCGCGGGCAACAAGAACTGAGCGGTCTCCGACGGGTGGTCGATCACCTCGGCCACCCCGCACGGGACGGGCACGATTCGGGCAGGTGTGTGAGCGGTCTTCCAGGCCACCCTGACGGTGGCGGGGAACAAGAGGGCTTAGGCTCGTTGTTTCCGCCCGGGGCGGAACAAGACACTCACCTAGGGGAGACAACCGGCGCCGATGACTGAAGCTGCCCGTCAGAAGATGGTCGAGCGGGTCCGCGGGCTCCTTCGCATGGCGGAGGACCCCGCGGTCACCGATGCCGAGAGCCAGGCGTTCACCGCCAAGGCCGCCGAGCTGATGACCCGCCACGCGATCGCCGAGGCCGAGGCCCGCGCCGAGCGGGGCGAGGAACCGGACGCGATCAGCCGCATGGACTACACCGTTTCCGGAGCGGGTGGTCACGGCAAGTCCCGGGTGCGCGCTCTCGCCGACATCGCCGCCGCCTATGGGTGCCAGTCCGCGGTCCGGGGGAACAACTCGGAGACCACCGAACGCGTCATCATCCTGGTGGGTACGGCCAGCGCGTTGGACGCGCTGCGGATGTTGTTGCCTTCGATCTCCATGCAGATGGAGGCCTCCGCCCGGTTCATGAGTTCGTCGCACATCACCGACATTCGTGAACTGCGCAACTACACACGGTCGGCTTTGGAGACGGAGCGTAAGCGCTACTACCGTTCCTTCGTCCGTGCCTACGGGCAGGCGGTGGCCGAACGCATTCGGGAGTTCCGCGCCCGATTGCAGAGAATGGCCGCGTCCGAAACCGACTCCGACGGCGTTACCGACGGTGACGAAAGTGGTTCCATCCGCGGGGCGGCACTGGTCCTACGCGAAGATGTGCATCGGGTGAACGAAGAGTTCCAAAAGCAGTTCCCACAGTTGCGCAAACATCGTCCCGAGCGCACCCACAGCGCCGCCGGATACCGGGCCGGATACCGCCGTGGACGCCAGGCGGAGCTGGGCTTGGACACCCCGGTGACCAGTGGCGGAACGTCCACTCTGGCCGAGGGCGAATAGCCACTCACGCGGAGTTGTCCACAGGTTGTGCACAGTTTCCACAGGAACGCCGTTTTCCCTTGTCACAGCGGAGAACAGGCCGTTTCAAAGGGCTCTTCGACCCTTCTGCGCGACCGATCACCCCGGGTTATCCACAGGCTGGGGAGACAGCCTGTGGATAACTTGCGGACGGCCCTGTGGACAGTTTCCCCAAGAACAGGGAATCCGCTGGTCAAGTACTACGCAATGGCTGAACCAAGTAGTGGAACGAGGGCTCCTCGCCCTCCTTCGCCGGGACATCGGTGAACACCGCGGGTTTCGTCGGCTCGGTGAAGTTGAGGTAGGCGGTGGTGGTGCCCACCCCGGAGAGCCCGTCGACCAGGTAGTCGGGCTTGAACGCCACCTTCAGGGGATCGCCCTCGTACCCCACCTGGATGGCCTCCACCGCTTGGGCGTCCTCACCCGAACCGGCTTCCAGGACGACCTCACCCTCCGTGAATGCCAACCGCAGAGGCGTGTTTCGGTCTGCCACCAAAGCGACCCTCTTGATCGCTTCCAGCAGCGGCGCCACGGCGACCTCGGCCCGCCCGGAGAAGTCGGTGGGGAACCAGGACGCGTACTTGACGAAGTCGCTGTCGATCAGCCGGGTGGTGGTGTGTCGCTCGCCGTTGGCGAAGCCGATCATGCCCTCGCCCGGTGACAGGTTGACGCCCTCCGCCACGGTGGTCGTGGACAGGGCGACGTCCACGTTGGAGTGGCCGATCAGACCGCGCACGGTGTTGGCGAGGGTGCGGGCGGGGACCAGGGCGGACACGTCCACACCGGGGTCCTCCGGCTGCCACCACAGTTCGCGGACCGCGATCCGGTAGCGGTCCGTGGCCACGATCTTCAGCGAGTCGCCCGCGAAGTCCAGATAGGCGCCGGTCAGCATCGGCAGGGTGTCGTCCTTGCTGGCCGCCGGGGTCACCTGACGCACCGCGGCGGTGAAGGCGTCGGCCGGTACCGAGCCGATCTTGCCCGGCATACCGGGCAAGCCGGGGTAGTCCTCCAGAGGCATGGTGATGAGGGTGAAGCGGGCGGCGCCTGCGCGCACGTTGACCTTGGGGCCGTCGGTGTCGATGTGCACGGAACCGGACGGCAGGTTGTTGACGATCTCGGCCAGCAGACGCCCCGGTACCAATACCGCTCCGGGTTCCTCCAACAGGACCTCCACCGATGCCCTGGTCGATACCTCGTAGTCGAACCCGGAGAGGTGAAGGGTGGTGCCCTCCTCGGAGACCTCCATGCGCATCCCGGCGAGGACCGGTACCGCCGGCCTGGTGGGCAGCGCCCGCGCGGTCCAGGAGACCGCCTCCGCGAACGCGTCGCGATCCACTCGTAGTCTCACCGCACGGCCTCCTCTTTCAGCCAGGTTCTCTTTCCAGGTCAACGTACCCAGCGGTACCGACAATCGGCAGACCCCTAGAGGAGGCGAGGAAGGCCCCGGCCGGGCCGGCGGAGGTCAGCCCCTGTTGGGCTTGAGCGTCCAGGTGACGGCCATCCTGCCGGTGACGGTGCCGTCCTCGGTGCGCAACTCCACCTCGATGGGGAACTCGGGGCGCTTACCGGCGTCCAGTTCGGCCACGACCTGCTCGCGCGGATGAGTGAGTGTGGCCTCCGCGATGACGTCGCCCAGGGCGATCTGGAGGAAGTCGACCTCGACCCGACTGGGGAAGGGCACCGCGCGGTTCAGTTGGTCCCCGAAGTCACCGATGATGATGGCGCCGGACGCGGACTCGGCCAGGGTGAACATGGCTCCCGTGTGGGGTCCACCGATGTGGTTGTGGTGGTTCGCGTTCTCGGGCAGGCGCATGACCACGCGGCCGTGCTCCACCTCGACGAAGCCGATCCCGAGGTGCCGCGCGAAGGGCACGGCCGCGAGGAACCCGGACTTCACGAACTCCGCCGTACCGGCGTCCATTTTCTCCATGGCAGGTAGGTTACTCCTGAGTAACCCTGTCCGACACCCCTGCGCTGTGGTCTCCACTGTGAGCTACCATGTCTGGCGGAGAGAGCCGAGGCTCTCCCATGGAGGGTTCGCATAGCGGCCGAGTGCAGTGCTCTTGAAAAGCACCAAGTCCTTGACGGGGCTTCGTGGGTTCAAATCCCACACCCTCCGCAGAGTCCCACAGGCCAGAGGCCTGCGAGGAAGCAGAGAAGGCCGGTGAGCCAGGTCCATCGCACATGGACCGGCGCATCGGCCTTCGTCGTTCCCGAGGTCAGGCGGCGAGCACCTTCTGCCGAGCCTCGCCGATTTTCCGCGCGAGGTGTTGCGCGAGTCATTCGGTCCAGGTGCACTTACCGGCAGAAGTCGGTGTCAGCGCCACCTCTGCCGGTGACCGAGGAGAGAGACCGATACATGCGCAGTCGGCGTCCCCCGGCCATGGCCTCTGCTCTTTGCTGTCGCTACCGTCGCGCTGACGACGAACATGTTGCTCTGGGCTGAAGATTCGTTGCGGACAAGCAGTATCCGGGCAGCTTTGATCTGTTCTCTGATCGCTTTGGTGGCGTTCGCGAGTGCCTACGTGCATGAGTGGGTTGATCACCGACGACATCAAGCTGCTGCCTTGTCAGATGAAACCCCTGATCCGTAACCACTCGTCATCACGGAACCTGGCCCGGCACCGGACGTGCGGGGGACCGGCCAACTGAGTCAGGACCGCGCGTGGCTGGAACCGTGGTTGCTGTCTCCTGGAAGGCTGGTATTCCCTACTCAGCCGGGACACCCGAAGCATCCCGGCTTCACCGCGCAGGACTTTGAGAAGGGGCTGGAAGCACTGGGAGGCCTCCGGAACGTCAGCGCAGGTCACAAAGCTATTCGTCGCTTTATCGACAGGTCATTAGGTTTCTCCGAAGCAACGGGCTTCGTGGGTTCGAACCCCGAGTGCTCTGTCCGAAAGGGCCTCGGTATCTCTAGTCCCCCTCCACCCCGCAGCCAGATCTAGAGACCGTTAGCCACCGATCTGC
This sequence comes from Nocardiopsis sp. NPDC006832, assembly GCF_040635885.1. Classification (NCBI taxonomy): domain Bacteria; kingdom Bacillati; phylum Actinomycetota; class Actinomycetes; order Streptosporangiales; family Nocardiopsidaceae; genus Nocardiopsis; species Nocardiopsis sp. NPDC006832. Next base: position 48,264 of record NZ_JBEYLC010000034.1, read on the forward strand.
CCGTAATGGTCGGTATCTAGGCTGGCGCCATGGGTCTGACAGATGTCACACGGGACGCGGTTCTGGAAGCGATTCGGGAGTATGACGAGCTTGGTGGTGAGCTGTTCCTCCGCACTTATGGGTTTGAAGGATCCCGCTCCTACTTCCTGGTGTACGAAGGTAGGAGGTACGACTCCAAGGCCATCTGCGGTGTCGCACACAAACACGTGCAGGGCAGGCCTCTGCTCCCGTCAGAGTTCTCCGGTGGTGCGGCCACTGTCGCGAGGAAGTTGGAGAGCCTGGGGTTCGAGGTCCGATCGTTCCCACAGCTTCCCTGGCTCTGGGACGAGTTGGTCTTGGCGTGCGACCTCCTGGTGGAGCATCACTGGAAGACCTTGGACACCACTCGACCAGAGGTGATCGCGCTATCCGAGCTTCTTCAACTCCTCCCGCTTCACCCAGTGGAGAGACGTCCGGCAGGATTCCGGTCACCGAACAGCATCCGGCTCAAGACCGACAACATCCTCAACTGGCATCCGAACCGAGTCACGAAGAAGACCAACGGCAGCGCGCTCGACCGCAAGGTGCTCGAAGCCTTTCTCGCAGAACCGGACCGCATGCGTGCAGCGGCCGAGAGCATCCGTCAGGGTGTGCGTTCCGGAGAGCTGATCGACCTCCCACCTGTGGAAGAAGAGGTGGAGCAGGACATCAGCGCACCCGAAGGCCGCCTACTCATCCGCAAGCACTACGACCGTGAGCGCAACCGCAAGCTGCGGACTCAGAAGATCAAAAAGACCCTGGCTCAAGGCTCTCCCATCGCCTGTGAAGCGTGCAGTTTCGACTTCGCCAGCACTTATGGGCCCCGCGGTGACAACTACATCGAGGTGCATCACATCGTCCCCCTGCACCACATCGGGGAGAGCGAGACCCGTCTTGAGGACCTCGCGCTGTTGTGCGCCAACTGCCACCGCATGATCCACGTATCCAGACCTTGGCTGACCGTGGACGAGCTTCACGTCCTTCTCCAGGAGCAACCTCAGTCTGGGGACTGAGTAAGTCAGTCGGTTTATCGACACCTGTGGGTCGCGCCCCCGAACGCTTCGGCGACGAGCAGTGTCCGGCCTGGGCCGCCTGCCGGCTGTGGTGGAGGGGGCGGGCTCGCGCCCTCGCCGGGGGCGGGACTCTAACCGCTGCCGGGTTCGGTTAAGCCCCATTCGCGCTTGAACCGCTCGCCTTGTTGTCGCCAGGCCCGTTCCTCTTCGGCGGTGAGGGGTGCGTTCTCGGGGTCGGGGCCGGAGGGAGCACCGTGATGGCGGCGCAGGCTCGCTTCCAGGAGTTCCGGGGTGGGTTCGATCTCGCTGCGCCAGTGGCTGCGGGGGTTGTGATGGGTGGCCATCCAGAACCGGCCCGTCCAAGCGAAGCGGTGGGTGCGCCCCCAGCGTTCGTACAAGCGCGCCAACACGACGGAGGGCGGTTCCCAGGTGTCGCCGCCGGCCTCCATGTGGTCACCCCCGTGGCCGGTGAGCAGGCAGCAGCGGCGGGTGGAACCGCATGCGTTGAGGTGCGTCTCGGTGCACAGCGGGACCGGAGCGTCGGGGAGTTCCTGCCGCGGCCTTGGTGTGGGGCGCGGGTTCGTCAGGTCGCTCATCTAGGCCGCCACCGGGATGCGGTGGAGACCATCGAGGACCCGGAGGAGCAGGGGGAGGTCGTCCATGGGCGGACGGGGCTGCGGAATGTGGGGCGTGCGAGTGGCCGGCCACAAGTGGGCGTAGGCACGCACCCGGGAGGCACGGCGGGGGCGGCGCTGACGGAGCACCTCTTCCGTGCACCGGGGCACGGAAGCCGGTTCGGACGGGTTCAGGTATCGGGGCGCCATGGGCGCACACCTCCTGGTTCAGGTGCCGGCTGGATGGGCCGGCCGCTTCTGGTGAAACACCATGGTCACTCAATGCGACTAGAAACGCAAGATTCGTTTTTAAAAGAAGTCTACGATTTTGAGCGTTGACATCTGACCAGGAAGCATGGTGCGTGGAATGTCTGAAAATTCACTCCGAAGCGTAAGCTCGCCGAGTCAGCATCGAATCAAGGAAGGTGCACAGGTGGCCGCCAGCCCCACACTTCGCCGACGCAGACTGGCCCGCCGGCTCCTCCAACTTCGGGAGGAAGCAGGCCTCACCGCCAAGCAGGCAGCGGCAGAAGCCAAGAAGACGGCACCCGACAAGAGCTGGTTCGAAGCGAAGATCACCCGCATCGAAACCCGAAAGATCCTTCGGGTACGCGACGCCGACCTTCAGGTACTCCTCGACGTGTACGGGGTGACCGACCCGGAGCAGCGGGAGGCCTACCGCAAGCTCGCCCGTGAGGCCGCCACCTCCGGATGGTGGTACGGCTACCGGGACATCCTCGGCACAGGTACCTACATCGACCTGGAGAACGAGGCCAGTCACGTCCGGACCTACCAGGGACAGCACCTGCCCGGCTTGTTGCAGACCGAGGCTTACGCTCGTGCCATGATTCGGGCCGGTGGCGTGACGTCCGAAGAGGAGATCGACCGTCGGGTCGAGGTACGGATGATGCGTCAGCATCTACTGTCCCGGGGCGATGCCCCTCAGCTGTGGGCGATCATCGACGAGACCGCTTTTCGTAAACTGCCCCCAGTTGTGGCAGCCGACCAGATCCGGCATCTCATCGCCGTACAAGGTACGTCCCTGCGGATCCAAGTTCTTCCGGACGCGGCAGGGCCACACGCCGGGATGGACGGCTCCTTCGTCATCCTGGATTTCAAGGCGGATCCTTCGGTGGTCTACGTCGAGCAGGCCGGCGGAGGCGGCCTGCTCATCGAGGAACCAGAACAGATCACGACCTACGAGACCGTCCTCGACCACGTCCAAGCCTCGGCGCTCAGCGTCGAGTCCTCCCGTACGTGGCTGGAGGAGCGGCTTAGTCAGATCGAATAGAGGACGCACCGATGCCCACCAGCGAACCCCACCTGAACTTTCACAAGTCCAGCCACAGCGCGAACGAGTCCGCTTGCGTCGAGGTCTCCGAGGGAGCGCGAACTCGCATTCGGGACACCCAGAACAGGGAATCCGGGTATCTCACCTTTCCCTCAGCGGAGTGGTCGACACTGCTGGAGCTCACCCGGGCCACCTGGAGGAAGTCCTCCTACAGCAGCGCCCGCGGCCAGGACTGCGTTGAGGTCGCCGATGCCCTCGGCGCGTCGGCCGTTCGGGACACGCAGAACCGCGAGGCCGGCCAGTTGGTCTTCCCTTCCAACGAGTGGGCCGCGCTGTTGCGCACAGCATCCCGCCCCTAGCGGAGAACGCAGAAGGCCCCGACCTTGCCGATCGGGGCCTTCGCGATGCTCACCAGAAGCATTATCCGAGAACACTCTATCCCGCTCCAGCGGTGTGGACAGGTGCCCTTGTCGACTAATCGTCTTCGTCGGCGTGCTTGGGCAGGACCACGACCGGGACCTTGGAGCGGTGCAGGATCCCCTGACTGACCGAACCCAACAGCAGGCCTCGGACGCTTCCCCTGCCCCGCGAACCGACGACGATGGCGTCGGCGTTGGTGTCTGCGGAGGCCTCCAGGAGGGCGTTCACCGGGTTGGACTGGGTCCGGACCACGGAGACCTGGATGTCGACGTCCTCACACTGGTCGTCCATGACGTCGGCCAGTAGCTCGGCGACGAGCGCCTCGGACTGCTTCTCGAAGACGTCGTCCTGGGGCCGGTATCCCGCTGCGGACATGGCGACCGGGTCATACGGGAACGGCACCTCCCAGCTGTTGACGACGACCAGTTCACCCTCGGTCTCGGCGGTGAGTTCCACCGCCAGGCCCAGGGCGCGGCGGGCGTTCTTGGAGTCGTCCACACCGACGACGACGCGCTCCAGCTTGGTCCTGGTGGGCTTGCCGTTCTCGGACGGCACCACCACGACGGGGCAGGGCGCCTGAGCGGAGACACGGACGCTGACCGAACCCACGAAGAGTGCGGCCACGGAACCGAGTCCCCTACTACCCAGAACGATGAGGTCGTGCGGGTGGCTCTGCCGGATCAGCGCCAGCGGAGCCTCCTCCAGCGCGGTGACGGTCTCGACCGTCAGCGAAGGCTGCAGCTCCTCGGCCTTCTCCTTGGCCGCGGTGACGACGGCGTCCGCCTGACCGGACATCTCGTTGGTCGGCTGGAAACGCTGTGGCCCCCCGTAGGCCGAGACGATCAGCGGCATCCCCAGGGCGTGGACGATGTGAAGTGAGACGCCGCGACGAACGGCTTCGGCCGCGGCCCATTCGAGCGCGGCCTGCGACTGGTGGGAACCGTCGACACCGACGACCACCTTGTTGTCTGCCATGAATCCCCCTTTGCGCTGCTGCCCATCATCACCGAGTAGAGCAAATTCATGCGTGAACGGCACAGGCTGAAGGTCCCCGAAATGTAGCCATTAGTCCGTTTCGTCCGAATGTGGTGGCAGGACCGCCACCGGGACCTTCGCGTGGTGCAGGACCCCCTGGCTCGTGGAGCCCATGATGAGCCCCCGCACCCCTCCTCGCCCACGGGACCCCACGACGATGAGGTCGGCGTCCCGCGAAGCACGGGTCAGCGCCTCGACCGGGTCGTCCTGCATCCGAACGGCGGAGATGTCCAGGTCCTCGGTCTGGTCGTCGACGACCTCGGCGAGCACGCCCGCGACGATCTCCTCGGACTGACGGTCGAACACCTCCTCGTGCATCGCCTCGGCGTCCGCCGCCAGGGACTCGGCGTCCTGTGGCAGCGGCACCTCCCAGCTGTTGACCACCTCGACGGAGGAACCCGTGAGCAGCGCGTGCCGCAGGGCGAAGCGCAGGGCCCGACGCGAGGAGTCCGAGCCGTCGACACCGACGACGACCTTGCCGTGATGTCGTTCGTCCCCGGCCTCGGGCACGACGACCACCGGGCAGGGAGCGTGCGAGGCCGTGCGGGAGCTGACGGAACCGAGCATGATGGCCCGGACCGCCCCCAATCCCCGCGAGCCGACGACGATGACGTCACCACGCGCGGCCTCGTTCAACAGGACCGCCGGCGCCTCCTCGGGTGCGAGGACGGTGGCGACGTCCAGGGAGGGACGGGCCCCACGCGCGTACTCGGCGGCGTCGCCCAGCAGTCGGTGCCCGGCCTCCCGCTCCTGTTCACCGGCCTTGTACCTCTCGGACCCGGTGTCGGCGAAGACACCCATCACCATGGGCATGCCCAGGCCGTGCACGATCCGTAGTTGTTCACCTCGTCTGGCGGCCACCTCCGTGGCCCACACCAGCGCCGCGTGCGCGGCCGGTGAGCCGTCCACCCCCACGATGATCGCCGGTGGGCGCTCCTGAGCGTTCATGTCCACCCCTTCCCCTCCCTTCCATTGTCGTGCCCACCCGCCCGTAAACCAGGGGAGAGGGGCCCGGGCGTCGTGACACCCCCGGGTCAGCGGTGGTAGGCGAAGGCCTCACCGACGTTAGCGGCCAGTTGCAGGTAGGCGTCCTTGGTGGCGGGGGCCAGACGGTCGAGGTCGACCTCCGCGCCCTCCTCCAGGTGACCGTCCCAGGGGACCCGCACGACGGACCGGCATCGTCCGGCGAAGTGGTCCTCCAGACGGTCGAGGTCGACGCTGCTCTTGCTGTTGGAGCGCACCATGGACAGCACCACGACGGCACCGGCCACGAGAGCGCCGTGACCGTGCGCTTCGAGCCAGTCCAGGGTGGCGCTGGCGCTGCGCGCACCATCCACGGAAGCGGAGCTGACCAGCACCACCTGGTCGGCGAGGCCGAGGACACCGCCCATGGCCGAGTGCAGCAGCCCGGTGCCGCAGTCGGTGATGCAGATCGAGTAGAAGTGCTCGACGATGCGGGCGACCTCGCGGTAGTCCTCGTCGCTGAACGCCTCGGAGACAGCGGGGTCACGGTCGGAGGCGAGGATCTCCAACCGGCTGGGCGACTGGGAGGTGAAGCCGCGGATGTCGGCGTACCGCGACACCAGGTGGCGCTCGTTGAGCAGGTCGCGGATGGTGGCGGCGGTCTCCAACCGCACCTTGTCCGAGAGGGTGCCGCGGTCGGGGTTGGCGTCGACGGCCAGGACCCGGTCACCGCGCAGGGAACCGAGGGTCGCGCCGAGGGCGACGGTGGTGGTGGTCTTGCCGACGCCACCCTTGAGACTGAGCACCGCGACCCGGTGATGTCCGGTGGCGACGGGGGTGCTGGCCCGGGCGACGAGTTCGCGTTCGCGCAGGACCTTGGGAGACTCCCCCGGGTTGATCAGGCCGAGGCTGGCCGTGTGCACGGCGCGGCGCCACCCCCCGGTGGGCCCCTGGCGCCGGTTGCGGACCAGGGTGGCGGCGTTGAGCGCGTCGGAGGTCACCCCGGGTTCGTACTCGGATGGTGGAAAGGGCGAGGAAGTGCCCCGGGAGACCAGGCCACCACCGTGTTCCCGCGCCTCGGTGTTCCCCGTCGTCCCGGTGGGCTCGGTCGTCCCGGTGGGCTCGGTGCTCCCCGTGGTTCCGGCCGGACCGATCCGGCCACTCGAAACCTGACCGGAACGATCCCGAAGGGGTTCGGTTCGTTCCACCGGCTCCGGCGAGGCCACGTCCGACCGTTCGGTCCGCTCCGCTTCCAGGGGCGGGAGCTGCTCGGGTTCGGGGACGTCCGAGTCGCCTCGTATCCGGCGGGGGCCGAGCGGGTCCTGGTCCTCGCGGCCGACCCGGCCGGGTCGTGAGGGCCGTGGCGGAATCCGGGGCTCCTCCTCCCGCCACGGGGTGTCCCCCGGCCCGCTCCGGCGAATGCCGGGCATGAGCCGGACCGTGCCGCCACTCGTCTCCTCCGGCTCGTCGCCGGAGTCCTCGTCGTTCCCATCCTCGGCCCCGGCCACCGACTCCGCCTCTGGATCCGGTGCGGCGTAGGCGGTCCCGGGCAACGGCGGTGGGGTGTCCTCGGGCAACCGGGCGTAGGGCGGGGGCGGGGGAGCCTCACCCTCGAACCCGCCGAACCACTGCTCGCGGGGGCTGGGGGTGGAGGGGCCCGGGGTGGACTCGGTGGCCGGTTCGTCGAGTTCCTCCGCAGCGCCCAAGGGACGCCGGATCGGCTCGGATCGGTCCGGCGACTCCGACTCCGCGCCTGTCCCGTTGTGTTCGTGCTGTGCCACCGGGGTTTCTCCTGCGTCAAGGGGCTTGCTGTGGAGGTGGGGCCCTCCCGGGGGAGATGTCGGGATCGAGCCCTCCAGGGGTCTCATACCCCTGCGAGCCCACCCAAGCATCCTTCCCGGTCACCTGAACAGTCTCCGACCGTTCCGATGTACTCCACGGGTCGGTCATGGATACTGTCGCCCCATGCACGCGATCCGAATCATCGAACCCGGGGGCCCCGAGGTCCTGTCCTGGTCAGAGGTACCAGACCCCGTCCTCAAGGAGGGTGAGGTCCTGGTGGACGTGGCGGCCACGGCGGTCAACCGCGCCGACGTCGCCCAACGCCAAGGCAACTACGCACCCCCGCCCGGAGCCTCCGAGTACCCCGGACTGGAGTGCTCGGGAACCATCGTCGAGGTCGGCCCCGGTGTCGAGGGCAGGTCCGTGGGCGACCGGGTGTGCGCCCTGTTGTCCGGTGGCGGCTACGCGGAACGGGTGGCGGTACCGGCCGGCCAGCTCCTACCGATCCCGCACGGCGTGGACCTGGTGGAGGCGGCGGCGCTGCCCGAGGTGGCCTGCACCGTGTGGTCGAACCTGGTGATGGCGGGCCGGTTGAAGGCCGGCGAGACCGTCCTGGTGCACGGCGGCGGCAGCGGCATCGGCACGTTCGCGATCCAGTTCGCGCGCGCCTTGGGCGCCCGTGTGGCCGTCACCGCGGGCAGCGACGAGAAGCTCGCACGCTGCCGAGAGCTGGGCGCCGAGATCACCATCGACTACGGGACCGAGGACTTCACCGAACGGCTGCGCGCCGAGGGCGGAGCGGACGTCGTCCTCGACATCATGGGCGGGTCGTACCTGGACGCCAACCTGCGTTCGTTGGCCACCAACGGCCGGCTGGTGATCATCGGCCTGATGGGCGGACGCCGTTCGGAGATCGACCTGGGCCGCATGCTGGCCAAACGGCTCTCGGTACAGGCGACCACGCTCCGTTCCCGCCCGGCCGCGGAGAAGGCGGAGATCGTCTCGGGAGTACTGGAGCAGGTTTGGCCGTTGGTAGAAAATGGAACCATCCGCCCCGTCATCGACCGTACGGTGCCCTTGCGGGACGCGGCGGAGGCACATCGTGTCATGGAATCGAGCGCGCACACCGGCAAGATCCTTCTCGCCCGTTGAACGCGTGCCGAACACAGCCGAACTAGGGGATCGATGAGCAACGCAGACGAACAGAAGGAGCCCCGGGTCCTGGTGGTGGGCGCGGACGCCGATCACGAGGACGAGGGGGGCGAGGGCGCGGAGGAGACGCGCTCGCTCGCGGACATGGTGGAGCAGCCCGCCAAGGTCATGCGGATCGGCAGCATGATCCGTCAGCTCTTGGAAGAGGTGAAGGCGGCTCCGTTGGACGAGGCCAGCCGCTCCCGGTTGAAGGAGATCCACACCTCCTCGATCAAGGAGTTGGAGGACGGTCTCGCACCGGAGCTGATCGAGGAGCTCGAACGGCTCACCCTGCCCTTCGCGGACGGAGCCGCGCCCAGCGACGCCGAGCTCCGGATCGCCCAGGCACAGCTGGTGGGTTGGTTGGAGGGCCTGTTCCACGGCATCCAGACCACCCTGGTCGCCCAGCAGATGGCCGCCCGTGCCCAGCTGGAGAACATGCGCAAGGCACTGCCGCCCGGCGTGGTCGGTCTCCAGACGCAGGGCCCCGGTGGCCCGGGTGAGGAGCAGGACCGTCCGAGCATGGGGTCGGGCCCCTACCTGTAGGTGTCGCGCCCCGAGCTCCGCCTGAACGAACGGGAGCCCGGAGGACCTCGGTCGAGGTCTTCCGGGCTCCCGCGTGTTCGTGTGCGAGCGTGGGCGAGCTACCTCTTCTTGCCCTTGGGCGCCTGGATCGGCTCCAGGACGTCCTTGCCCAGGTACGGGCGCAGCGCCTCGGGGACGACCACGGAACCGTCCTCGCGCTGGTGGTTCTCCAGGATGGCGACGATCCACCGGGTGGTGGCCAACGTGCCGTTGAGGGTCGCGGCGAAGCGCGGTTTGCCGTCCTCGTCCCGGTAGCGGACGTTGAGACGTCGAGCCTGGAAGTCGGTGCAGTTCGAGGTGGAGGTCAGCTCACGGTAGGTCTCCTGGGTGGGGACCCACGCCTCGCAGTCGTACTTGCGGGCGGCGCTGGTGCCCAGGTCGCCACCGGCGATGTCCACCACGCGGTAGGGCAGGTCGAGCTTGTCGAGCATCCGTCGCTCCCAGGCCAGGAGCCGCTCGTGCTCCTCGTGGGCCTGGTCCGGGTGGGTGTAGACGAACATCTCCACCTTGTTGAACTGGTGGACGCGGATGATGCCGCGGGTGTCCTTGCCGTAGGAGCCGGCCTCCCGACGGAAGCACGACGACCAGCCGATGTACCGGTTGGGCAGGGCGTCCGCCGGCAGGATCTCCCCACCGTGGTACCCGGCCAGGGCCACCTCCGAGGTTCCGACCAGGTACAGGTCGTCCTCGGGCAGGTGGTAGATCTCGTCGGAGTGCTCACCGAGGAACCCGGTGCCCTCCATGGTCTCGGGCTTGACCAGGACCGGGGGGATCATCGGGGTGAAGCCCGCCTCGATGGCCTGGTTCATCGCCATGTTGAGCAGCGCCAGCTCCAGCTGGGCGCCCACGCCGGTGAGGAAGTAGAACCGGGCGCCGGAGACCTTGGCCCCACGCTCCATGTCGATGGCGCCGAGCATCTCGCCCAGTTCCAGGTGGTCGCGCGGGGTGAAGTCGAACTCGCGGGGCTCGCCCGCGGTCTCCAGGACCACGAAGTCGTCGACGCCACCCTCCGGGGCGCCTTCCTCCACGAGGTTGGGCACGCGGGCCAGGACGGTGTCGAGCTCGTCGCCCAGTCGCCCGGCCTCCGCCTCGGCCTCCTTGACCTCGGCGGCCAGGGACTTGGCCTTGGCCAGGAGCTCCTCGCGCTCCTCCGCGGACGCCTTGGAGACGGACTTGCCCACGCTCTTCTGTTCGGCGCGCAGGGTTTCGAACCGGGTCAGCGCGGAACGGCGACTGGCGTCCAGTTCGAGCAGTCGGTCGGCGACGGAGGGGTCCTCCCCGCGGGCCCGCTGCGATGCACGGAGTCGGTCGGGGTCTTCTCGAAGAGCGCGAAGGTCGATCACGCCTTGCAGGTTACCGCCCGCCCAGGTCCGACCCCACATCTTTTCCCCGCGGTCACGTCATGAACGGCCCGTTCCCCCGTCTTCCTCCTAGGAAGGGCCGCCGGGGAGAGACACCGGCGGCGCGTTCGGAGCTTGGGGGACTGTCGTGAAACCGCTGGGTGAGATGACGACCGGGGAACTCACCGAAGCCCTGGAAGCGCTGGACGACGCGGGTTCGCAGGACACCGCGCTGAGGTTGGCGCTGTACCTGGAGCTGCGTCGGGCCGCGACCGAGGAGTGGGTGTTCGACGAGGAGGACCTCTCCGAGACCGGTTGAGCGCACGGTCGGGGCGACCGCCGGTGGGGTGGTCGCCTCAGTCGATCTCGCCGGAGCGGACACGGGCGAGCCAGCGCTCCGCCTCCGCGAAGTCGGCGTCGGTGGCCGCGCGCGGCCGCATCGGCGGGTCGAGTTCGGTGCCCTTGCTGCGGCGCGGATAGCTGCCGAGGAACCGGACGTCACGGCAGACCCGGCGAATGCCCATGAGCGCTTCGCCCACCCGGGCGTCGGCGACGTGTCCTTCGGCGTCGATGCTGAAGCAGTAGCTGCCGAGGCCGTCGCCGGTGGGGCGCGACTCCAGGCGGGTGAGGTTGACGCCGCGGACGGCGAACTGGTTCAGCACCTCGATGAGCGCGCCGGGGTGGTCGTCGGCGATGAAGGCGACCAGGGAGGTCAGGTCCGCCCCGGTGGGTTCGGGCAGGGCCCCGGCCCGCGACAGGTAGATGAACCGGGTGGCGGCGTCGGAGCGGTCGCCGACCCCGGTGGCCAGTGCGTGCAGCCCGTAGCGTTCACCGGCGATGACGGCGCAGATCGCGGCCTCGTAGGGCGACCCGGGTTCGGAGACGGCGCGGGCGGCGGCCGCGGTGGAGGACACGGTGTGGGTGTCGGCGTCCGGGAGGTGCCGGGAGAGCCAGCCGCGGCACTGCGCGAGGGCGTGGGGATGGGTGGCCACCCGCTTGACGTCCTCGATCACGGTTCCGGGTCGGGCGAAGAGCGCGAACTCGACCGGAACCGCGGTCTCACCGGTGATGAGCAGGGGTTCGCCGTTGATGAGTTCGGCGATGGTGGTGGTGACTCCGCCCTCGACCGAGTTCTCCAAGGGCACGACCCCGCCGTCCACCGTGCCGGCGCGGACCGCGTCGAAGACCGCGGCCACTCCATCGCAGGGAACGCGGGCTTCCGCGGGCGCGTCGGGACGCAGCGCGCGTAGGGCGGCCTCGGTGAAGGTGCCCTCGGGGCCGAGGTAGGCGTAACGGTTGGGCATGCTGTTCAGGCTATACGGGACGTGTGGGCCGGGTGGGATCAGTTCCGGAAGTCGGGGGTCACGGGTTCCGCCGTCTCGGAGTCCGGATCCCTGGGTTCCGGGGCGCGCGCCTCGTCGGCGCCGTCGACGCACGACTCGGTCCCCTCCCCCGCCTCGGTCTCCCTCTCGGGTCCGGACACCACGGTGACCAGGTCCTTCTCCGATTCCACGAGTACGGTGTCGTCTTCTGCCCGTGCCGACCCGGGTGATGTCGCGCCGATCCCGTCGCCGAGTCGCGCGGACCGGATCACCTGGCACTCCTCGGGGCTGAGCCGGTCCTCGGACTCGCCTCGGGTGACGACCTTGGCGTAGGTACGGGTCTCGGTACGCCCGTTTATGGAGGTGACCACCACACCGTCGCCGTGGCTGTTGAGCAGGGCCAATGAGAAGGAGCGCGCGCCCGTCATCTCCTCCAGGGCGTCGTAGTGCAGCACCGCGATGTCGCGGATGGTGCACGGGTCCGAATCGGTGGCGTTGACGGCGAGCGCGCGTTTGGCCAGGGTCCGGTACTCGTCTTGGGCCTCGCGGGCCCGAAACAACGCGTAGCCGCCGACGGTGAGGCCGACCAGTCCGATGAGCAGTCCGATGAGAGCCAAGATGGTAGTGAACACAGCGCGAGCGTATCGCCACGCATAGCACCCATGTGGTTACTCTTAGCGTTTTTTGCGAGCAATCTGCCCGATTTTCCGAGGTATTTCCCGACCAGTGGCCTGCACACCATCGACCGTGCGTCCCCACGTCCGGTGCAGGGCCGGACGCAGCTCCCGGGAGGTCAACGCCCTGGCCACGTCCACGAACTGGTGCGCCCGGTGCATCTGGGCCCGCAGGTCCGTGCCGGTCGCCCGGTGCTCCAGGGGCACCTCGACCTCCACCACACGGAAGCCGGCGCGCAGGACGTCGATGCTCAGCCCGGTCTCCACACCGAATCCCTGGGCCAGTGGTCGCGCCGCCTCGAATGCCGAGCGGGTCAAGCAGCGCTGTCCGTTCAACGGCTGCTCCGGTTCCCAACCGGTGGCCTTGTGGACCCCGCCCCGGGCCAGGCTGACCACGAACCCGTGGCCGCCCAGGCGTAGACGAGTGGCGGGGAAGAGGGCGACGGTCATGTCCGCGACGCCCTCCAGCACCGGTGTCACCAACGGGGCGGCGCCCTGGGCGCTGTGGGCGAGGTCCGCGTCGAGGAACAGCAGGTGGCGCGGTGGGTAAGCGGTTCCCGACGCCGCCTCGTGTTCCTCCACCAGGCGGATCCCCTCCGCCCCGGTCTCCATGGCGGCGCCCTTGCCGCGGTTGCGGCCGTGCCGGAACACGCGGGCCCCGGCGTCCAGGGCCAGGGCCACGGTGTCGTCCGTCGACCCGTCGTCGACCACGACGACCAGGTCCACTCCGGGCAGCCCGCGCGCGGCGCCGACGGTCGCTCCGATGCGCTCGGCCTCGTTCTTCGCGGGAATCACCACCGCGACGGACGCACCGGCCGCCTCTCCGGGCCGGTACGGCTCCTGGGGCATGGCCGCTACTGTGCCGTGCCGGTTCCCGCGGCCACCGGCAACACGTCGAGGTCGGAGTGAATGGTGAAGACCTCGTGCAGCCCGGTGACTTCGAGGACCTTCATGACCGCGGGCCGGGGCGCCACGATCTCCAGGTCGCCGCCCTTCTCACGGGCGCGCTTCATCGCCGCGAGCAGGACGCTGATCCCGGTCGAGTCGCAGAACTCCGTCCGTGACATGTCCACGAGCAGCCGTCGTGTCCCTTCATCAAGGGAACCGACGAGCTCGTCGCGCAACTGGGGTGCCGTGTACAGGTCGATCTCACCGCCAACGGTTACCACCACGACGTCATCTTGAGACCGGCTCGATATCTTCAACTCCACAGTCGTGACTGTAGCGCCCATGACAGAGCCGGGCCACCTCGCCGACGGCGTTTCGCGCCATCAGTCAGGTTCATCCGTTCCTGAGGCCGTGACCAGGGACGGAAGCAGGAGTGAAGCCGGTCAGAGCAGGGCCCCCCAAGCCGGTTCGTCATGGTGGCCGTCCAGATCGAGTTCGACGACGCCTCGGTCTTGGTCACGACGTGCCCGCTCCAGGAGGGAGAGGGGTGAATCGGTCACGGCGTCGTCGTCATCGCTCGGCAGGTCGTCGGCGGTGATGTCCAGGACCGCCCAGACCGTGGTCGTGGTCTCGTCCATCTCGGTGCCCCAACGTCCGGCCAGGGTCTGGACGATGCCCAGGCCACGGCCGCCCAACCCGGAGATCGAGGGACGGGACACTCTCGGCATGGTGGTCGACCCCCCGTCGCGGACCGCGATCTCCAGCCGGGCGCCGGAGGCCTCCTTGTCCACCGCCAACCGCCAGGAGACACCGACCGTGTCGTCGGGCAGGGGGCCGGCGTGACGGAGCGCGTTGCCGACCAGCTCGCTGAGGATCAAGGCGGCGTCGTCGACCAGGGAATCGCGGATCCGTAGGGATCGCAGATCCGCGCAAAGGTCGTGTCTGGCGTCGGTGACACTTTCGGGAACGTAGGGAAGAGTGACGCTTCGCTCGACCTTTCGAGGATTCTGGGGGTCCTCGGCGTCGAGTGAGGTGTGGTCTCCTGTCACGGCTTTCGTCCCTGCGCGTTCGTGCTTATCAGCCGGCCCGGAACCCGACCGTTGTATGACGGCGAATTCCACCAGGGGTGGAAATGCCCCGAACACCCGGGGAGGAAACCAACCCCGAGGTGAAACTACGCACACGTGGCCCCTCGACGATGCGTTCGGCCCCCTCATCATCTGAATTCCAGGGTTTCTCGGGTTTCCTGAGACCACTGGGGCCCATGGGTTCTAGGCGCGGGCAGAGGGCACCCCTCCGCCCTCCCCCGTGACATGGGATTCGGACAGGACCACGTCCGGGCCGGGGTCCTCGCCCCTATGCCTGGGCACGGTGATCCGCATCCGGGTGCCCTTGGTCAACCGGTGCGCGGTGACCTCACCACCCTGTTCCCGGACCAGCTGGCGCACGATGTACAGACCGATACCGAGCCCGCCGTAGCCTCGCCGATCGCCCCGCTCCCCACTCTGGAAGAACCGCTCGAAGATCTGTTCCTCGTCACCGGGGTCGATGCCGATGCCCTCGTCGTCCACGTGGATCGTGAGCGTGTCCTCGTCGACGTCCACGTGGACCCGCACCAGGCCGCCATCGGGCGAGAACTTCAGCGCGTTCTCCAACAGCTGGTCCATGACCATGCCGGTGACCAGGGGATCTCCCACGGTGCACAGCGGGCCCTCCGAGTCCAACACCAGTTCCTGGCTCTCGGCCAACGGGCGGAACGCCGCCACGGACTGGCCGAGCAGTTCCACCAGGTCGAACGGGACCCGGTCCAGGGTCATCTCGCCGCTGGCCACGTCCGAGCCCAGCCGCAGCCGCTCCACCAGCTTGGCCAGGGCACGTGCCCGGTCGAGGATGATCTCGCTGGCCTCCTGGCGCCCGGCCGGTCCCAGCCGTTCGCCCTTGCGGGACAGCATCGCCGCGTACCCCTGGATGACCGTGACCGGGGTCCGCAGTTCGTGCCCGGTGCTGGCCAGGAAGAACTCGCGTTCCTCCTCCAGGGCCTTCTGCGCGGTGATGTCGCGAAAGTCCACCACCCATTCGTCGGTGCTGGGGATCCTCGCCATGAGGATCTCCAGCCAACGCCCGCCCTCGTTCTTGTGCTTGACCGGGTCACCGTGGGCCACCGGGATGGGGAAGGGCGGGTGTTTGCCCTCCATCTCCTCGAAGGTGTAGCCGGTGAGCTCGGTCGCGGAGCGGTTCCACTTACGGACCTTGCCGTTGATGTCCAGCACCGCGATCCCGTCCGCGCTGGAGTCCGCGACCGCCTGTTCCCGCGCCCGCTGCAACTTGAGTTCCTCGTAGGCCATCGCGTTGCCGATCGCCACCCCGGCGTGCGACGCCAGGAGTTCCAACAACTCCAGCTCCACGTGCCCGACCTTGCGCCGGCTGTACAAGGCGTACAGCGCGCCATAGGGCCGCCCCTGGGCGTTGGACACGCACAGGGCGATGGTGTGGAGTCCGGGCAGGTCGGCCCAGATGAGGTCCTCCAGGCTGCGGGTGTCGCTGTTGGCCAACAGCACGGACTTGCCGCTGCGCAACAGTTCACCGAACAGGCTGGTCTCCAGCGAGGCGCTGAATCCGTACAACTCGCCGGACAGGTGGGTGAGGCTGACCAGCCGCACCTTGTCCTCGTCCAACAGCACGAACCCGCCGGCGTCGGCGCCGGTGAGCTCGGTGAGGCTGCTGGTGATCCGGTCCAGGACCGACTTGAGGCTGAGGTCGGCGTTGATGTCGGCGACGACGTCGGTGAGCCGACGGACCAGGCGGGCGCGTTCCATCGCCGAGGTCTGCGCCTGGGACTCCTTCTCCCGGGGGTAGAGGACCAGCACCCACCCGGCGTGCCGACCCTGGTCGTCGTACACGCACCCGGTGCTGACCCGCACGTCCAGGGCGGTCCCGTCCCGGCGCGTCCTGCGGCTGAAGATGGTCAACGGGGTTCCGGCGCGCACCTGTTCGAGCACCGCGCCGTGCTCGGGCCTCAACTCCGGCGGGACGATCGGCAGCTCGCCACCGATCACCTCGCCCGCGGACCAGCCGAGCATCCGTTCGGCCGCCGGATTCCAGAAGGTGACTCGGCGCTCGCCGTCGATACCGATGACCGCGTCCGCCGAAGAGGCGAGCATGGCTTCGGCGCTGAGGGGCGCGCGCTCGGAACTCACGTCGTCATAGTGCCACTCGCGAGCCTCCGAGTGGCAGGCCTTTGCGTAATCCGTCCGGATTCGACGCTCAGATCACACGGGGCTCGCTGTCCGAATCGGTCTCCATGTCCCGTCCGGCCTGCTCCCAGGCCTGCATGCCACCGGCCACGTTCACCGCGTCCCAGCCGGCCTGGTTGAGCGCCATGGTGGCCTGGGCCGAACGCCCGCCCGCGCGGCAGACGACGTAGACCTTCTTGTCCTTGGGCACCTCGGCGACGCGCTCGCCCAGCGCGCCGAGCGGAATGTGCACCGCGTCCGGCGCGTGCCCCGCGTTCCACTCGTCGTCCTCGCGGACGTCGAGGAGGTAGACGCCCTCGGGCACCTCGCCGACCAGCACCTCTGCGACCTGTTGACCGAACATGTGACCCCCTGTGTCAGGTGTGTACAAAGAATGTGAGAACCGGAGGAACCGAGTGATCCGGGTCTCCGTCAAAGCGGTATGCGTATGCACACCTTCGCAACGGCCCTGCCGACCCGCCTCGCCGCTCTCGCAGCCCTTGGCCTGCTTATCACGGCCTGCGGCAACGAGCCCGCCGAGGTGGAAGCACCCGCCCCCGGCGCGGAAGCCCCCGAAGAGACCGAGACCGAGACCGACGAAGACGATGAGGACGCGGAGGACTCCGAGAACTCCGAGGACGCCGAGGACGCCGAGGATACCGACGGTGGCGATGCCGCCGTGGAGCTCGTGATCGAGACCTCGGTGTCCGGTGAGGACGGCATGCCCGTCCAGGAGGGTTTCGAGGAGGGCACGTGGACACTGACCTGCGCGCCCGTCGGGGGTGACCACCCCGACCCCGAGGCCGCCTGCGCCGCGATCGACGAGATCGGTACCGAACCGTTCACCATGGACACCTCCGACATGGCGTGCACGATGCAGATCGGTGGCCCCGAAGAGGCCCGGGTGACCGGTCACGTCGAGGACACCGAGATCGACACCGAGTTCAACAAGCGCAACGGTTGTGAGATCGAACGCTTCGGCGACGTCGAGGCCGTCATCACTCACTGACCCCCACCGATCCGAGGGCCCCGAGGCCCCGAGGGGCGGACCGACCACCGGTCCGCCCCTTTTCCATGCGTCGTTTCTCCTGGCCGAAAGTTTCGGAAACCCGTCGGGCCCGGCTTTCCCCGGGCCTCGCCTCACCCACCTTCGATGGCGCTTGACGGGTGGGGCCTCTCAGAAAAGGGTGACCCGCACCTCCGAAGGGGGTTGACCCTGCGGGGACGTGAACGTACATTCACCGGCAACAAGTTTCGCGAAAATTTACGAAACTTTCGGAGCATGCCGGCCACCCCGGCGTACCCCGTGTCCCCACCATGGAAAGGCACTCCTTGACCAGGTCATCCGCTCGCCCCACCGACACACCCCCGGTGACGGCCGGCCAGCACTGGCAGGACCCCACCGCGACGACCGACGAGCGCGTGGAGTCGCTCTTGTCCGCGATGACCATCGAGGAGAAGGTCTCCCAGCTGTACGGAGTGTGGGTCCAGGCGAGCTCCGGCGGCGGACCCGTCGCCCCGCACCAACACGACATGTCCCAGGAACCCCCCGCCTGGGACGAGGTCGTCAAGGACGGGCTCGGCCAGCTCACCCGGCCGTTCGGCACCGTCCCGGTCGACCCCACCGAGGGCCGCGCCTCCCTGGCCCGCAGCCAACGCGAGATCATGGCCGCCAACCGCTTCGGCATCCCGGCCGTGGCCCACGAGGAGTGCCTGGCCGGATTCGCCGCCTGGACCGCGACGATCTACCCCGTGCCCCTGGCCTGGGGCGCCTCCTTCGACCCACCGTTGGTCGAACGGATGGCCGCGCAGATCGGCCGGAGCATGCGCGCGGTCGGCGCCCACCAGGGACTGGCCCCCGTGTTGGACGTGGTCCGCGACACCCGTTGGGGCCGTACCGAGGAGACCATCGGCGAGGACCCCCACCTGGTCGGCACGGTCGCCACCGCCTACGTCCGCGGGCTCCAGTCCAGCGGGATCGTGGCCACCCTCAAGCACTTCGCCGGCTACTCGGCGTCCCGTTCGGGCCGCAACCTGGCACCGGTCTCCATCGGCCCCCGCGAGTTCGCCGACGTCATCCTGCCGCCGTTCGAGATGGCGGTCCGCGACGGCGGGGCCCGATCGGTGATGCACGCCTACAACGACAACGACGGGCTGCCGGCCGCCGCGGACGAGGGCCTGCTCACCGGGCTCCTTCGGGACACCTGGGGTTTCGAGGGGACCGTGGTCGCCGACTACTTCGGGGTCGACTTCCTGCACAAGCTGCACGGGATCGCCGAGTCCCCGGCGCACGCGGGCGCCTTGGCCCTGTCGGCGGGCGTGGACGTCGAACTGCCCACCGTCCACTGCTACGGGGACCTGTTGGTCGAGGAGGTCCGCGCCGGCCGCGTCCCCGAGGCGACCGTGGACCGGGCCGTCCGAAGGGTCCTGCGCCAAAAGTGCGAGCTGGGCATGCTCGATCCGGGTTGGTCCCCGGAGGGTGACGAGGACGCGGGCATCGATCTGGACCCGACCGAACACCGCGCGCTGGCCCGCCGGCTCGCGGAGCGGTCCGTGGTGCTGCTCGACAACTCCGGCGCCGCCCTGCCGTTGCCGGACGCCGGAGACAACGGCGTCGCGGACGTGGCGCTGATCGGCCCGCTCGCGGACACCGAGGACGCCATGCTGGGCTGCTACTCCTTCCCCGCCCACGTGGGACGCCGCCACCCCGGTACTGAGACCGGGGTCGCCATCCCCACTCTGGTGTCGGCGCTTCGCGACGAGCTGCCCGGGCACCGGATCACCCACGCCGAGGGCTGCTCGGTGGACGGCGACTCGGTGGGCGGGTTCGACGCGGCGACGGAGGCGGCCCGCTCCGCGCGCGTGTGCGTGGTCGCCCTCGGAGACCGCTCCGACCTGTTCGGCCGCGGCACCTCCGGAGAGGGCTGCGACGCCACCGACCTGCGTCTGCCCGGGGTCCAGCAGGATCTCCTGGAAGCACTCGTCGACACCGGAACCCCGGTGGTGGCGGTGGTGTCGAGCGGTCGCCCGTACGTGCTGGGGCCGGCGGCCGACCGCTTGGCCGCCGTCGTCCAGACGTTCCTTCCCGGGGAAGAGGGCGGTCCCGCGCTCGCCGGTGTGCTCTCCGGTCGGGTCGAGCCCGGTGGGCGCCTGCCCGTGTCGATCCCTCGGCACCCGGGCGGCCAGCCCGCCACCTACCTGGGGGCACCGCTGGCCGGGAAGAGCCAGGTGAGTTCGGTCGATCCCACCCCGCGCCACCCCTTCGGGCACGGCCTGTCTTACACGGACTTCGAGTGGAGCGCCCCCGAGGTCGAGGGCGCTCCGGCCACGGAAACCGCGATCGAAGTCGCCACCGACGGCGAGGTGACCGTCGGCTGCACCGTCCACAACACCGGTTCCCGAACCGGTTCCGAGGTCGTGCAGCTGTACCTGTCCGACCCGGTCGCCCAGGTGACGCAGCCGGTGCGCCGCCTGATCGGCTACGCCCGAGTCGACCTCGAACCCGGACAGGGGTCGATGGTGCGCTTCAGCGTCCCCGCCGACCTGGCCGCCTACACCGGTCTTGACCTGCGACGCATCGTCGACTCAGGGGAACTCGTCCTCGATCTGGCCGCCTCCAGCGCCGACGTTCGGCACACCGTACGTGTACGGCTCACCGGCCCCACCCGGGTGGTCGACCACCGGCGTCGACTCGTCTGCGACACCCACGTGGAACCGCTCCTGGGCCGGACGCCACGCACCTGAGGAGGGAACCCCCGTCTCGCGCCTTTAGGCCTACGACCGGTTCGTCGAGGACGGGGGTTCCGGGGGTTCCCCCACCGCGCACCGCCTCGTCCGAGGACGCTCAGAGGCATCCGAACGCACTTTCCCAGAGTGATGGAGACCACTTATCGGACTCCCCAGCGCTCACCACCACAAAGGGATCCAGAACAGGCATGTGCGGTGATCTCCGAACCCGGGACCTCGACGACACCACCTCGGCCCCACACCGTGACCGGTTCCGGCCCCGGAGGGCGGGTTGCCCCGAACCTAACGATCCAAGATCGTTGCTACCGCTTGTCCCCCATTACGGCCCACCCGAAAAGAGCCCCCATGAGCACCATCGACGCCATCAGGTGTCGCGCGACGAGAGGTGCCGGCCAAGGGCCGCGACCGAGCGGCGCACCGCGAGGTACAGGGGCTCACACCCCCGGAGGACACAACAAAGCCGACCCCGGAAGTCGGCCGGAGGCCGACGACCAGGGTCGTCCCGGGGGTCTGGGGGTCGCCCCACAGAGGACACAACGAAAACGACCCTGGGAGCAAGCACAGCTTGCGACCAAGGTCGTCCCGGGGGTCTGGGGGTCGCCCCACAGAGGACACAACGAAAACGACCCTGGGAGCAAGCGCAGCTTGCGACCAGGGTCGTCTAGAGTTGAGTGGGCGAGGAGGGATTTGAACCCTCACATCCTTTCGGACACACGGACCTGAACCGTGCGCGTCTACCGTTCCGCCACCCGCCCGAGTGACTTATCCAATTATAGTGCCAGGTGATCCGGTGTTATTCCGGTTCGTCCTGGCGACAAGAAAAAGACTAGCACGGGCTGGAGGCGGCTCGCACATCGTTTGTGGACGGCCCCGATCGTGGCCGTTCGACACCGCTGCCGGGGGTGCACCTGAGACCAGGGGCGCCCCGGCCCGGTTACGATCGTCTACACATACGGAGTGGAGTACAAAGGGAGGTACCTCGTGGGAGTGCTCCAACGCTTCGAGCGCAGGCTTGAGGGC